>NZ_JAGKSG010000032.1:0-57987 GCF_018119385.1 Massilia sp. AB1
GCCGGGCCGCAGCTGGACGCCGATCGCGGCAGGCATCCATGCGGCGGGCGCCCGCAGCAGGGCCAGCAGCTGCAAGGCGCACAGCGCGCCGGCCAGGGCGAGCGGCAGGGCAAGCCGGCGCAGCAGGCCCTTCATGCCGCGCTCCGCAAGGCGGGCTGGCGCAGGGCCGCCGCCGCATCGGCCAGCATCCGGCTGATTTCCAGCGCGTGCCGGGGACGGTCCCCGGGCCGCTCGGCCAGCAGTTTGCGCAGCAGGGGCAGGGCCGGGGCGGCGCGGCCGGCGAACAGGGCGGCCTCGTCGGCCTGCAGGACGGCCGGCCGGCCCTGGGCCGCCAGCACGGCCGCCGCCTCTCGTCCATGGGCCTGCCAGGCCTGGCCGCAGGCGGCGCTGTAGCGCAGCAGGCGTCCGCACACCAGGTAGTAGAGCAGGGCGCCGAGGGCGAAAATGTCGCAGGCCGCGCCGGTCAGGTAGCCGTCCGCTCCGGGGAAGAACTGCTCGGGAGCCTGCCAGTTGGCGGTGCCGCCGTAGGAGTGGGCGCGCAGGTCGTCGAGGCGCCGGTTGGTGCCGAAATCGGCCAGCTTGAGGGTGTTCGTGCCGCGCTCGAGCAGCAGGTTGCCGGGCTTGAGGTCGAGGTGGCGCCAGCCATAGGCGTGCACCTTGGCCAGCGCCTGGTTGACCTGCGCGGCCCAGTCGAGGGCCTGCAGTACCGGCACCGGGCGGCCGGCGGCCTGCTCTGCGGCCAGGTGGGCGGCCAGGTCGCCGTCCAGCAGTTCGAGCGCCAGCGCCGGCATGCCCTGGTGTTCGCCGGCGTCGACCAGGCGCACGATGTGGCGGCCGTCCCAGGGCGCCAGGCCGCGCAGGAAGGCGAGCTCGGTGCGGGCGCAGGCGATCCAGCGGGCGCGAAGCGGCGCCGGCGCGCGTTCCATCTGCTCGGTGTTGACCAGCTTGAGCGCCACGCCCGGTCCGGCGCCCGGGGCGTCGGCGCGCCATACCACGCCGTAGGCGGAGCCGGCCAGCGCTTCGCGCAGCCGGTAGTGTCCACCCGCCAGTTCCACGATGCTGCC
The DNA here is from genome assembly GCF_018119385.1 of Massilia sp. AB1. NCBI lineage: Bacteria > Pseudomonadati > Pseudomonadota > Betaproteobacteria > Burkholderiales > Oxalobacteraceae > Massilia > Massilia sp. AB1. Next base: position 1,065 of record NZ_JAGKSG010000032.1, read on the forward strand.
TGCTTCGACCATGTTCTCTCCTCATCCGCCAATGCCCTGGACAAGCGGGGGGCGGATGAAAGCGGGGCGCGCGTCCTGTTGACGCGCGCGCAGGCCACGATTTGTATCGGAAAGCTATAATTTGCGAATTTGCAATTGATGAGAGTTCGACGAGCCTCATGAGCGCCCAGCACGACCTGCTTCACCCAGCCGCAAGCGGAACTGTCGACGCACAGGCAGCGCCCAGCGCGCTGCGCATCGCCGTCGTCATCCCTGCTATAACGAGGCGCTGACGATCGGGCAGCTAGTGCGCGACTTCCACGTCCACCTGCCGCAGGCCCAGGTCTACGTCTTCGACAACAATTCCAGCGACAACACGGGCCAGCTTGCGCGCGAGGCCGGCGCCATCGTCCGCAACGTGGCGATGCAGGGCAAGGGCAGCGTGGTGCGGCGCATGTTCGCCGACGTCGAGGCCGACGCCTACATCATGATCGACGGCGACGGCACCTATGACGTGAGCGCGGCGCCGAGGCTGGTCGACAGGCTGCTGCACGACGGCCTGGACATGGTCGTGGGCAGCCGCGTCAGCGCCGGGCAGGGCGCCTACCGTTTCGGCCACCGGACGGGCAACAGCATGCTGACCGGCTTCCTCTCGACGATCTTCGGCCGCACCTTCACCGACATCCTGTCCGGCTACCGGGTGTTCTCGCGGCGCTACGTGAAGTCGTTCGCGGCGCATTCCTCGGGTTTCGAGATCGAGACCGAGCTGACGGTGCACGCACTCGAGCTCCGCATGCCAGTGGCGGAAGTCGAGACCGTGTACGGCGCACGCCCGGCAGGCTCGGTCAGCAAGCTCAGTACCTGCCGCGACGGCGTGCGCATCTTCCTGACCATCCTGCGGCTGTTCAAGTCCGAAAAGCCGCTGGGTTTCTATTCGATCGCCTTTGCCCTGTGCGCCCTGGCCTCGATCGACCTGGCGATTCCGATCTTCGTCACCTACCTGGAAACCGGCCTGGTGCCGCGCCTGCCCACCGCCGTGCTGTGCGCGGCATTGATGCTGCTCGGGGTGATCCTGCTCGCTTGCGGCATCATCCTCGACGCCGTCACCAAGGGACGCATCGAGCAGAAGCGTTTTTCCTATCTCGCCGTGCCCGCCTTCGATCCGTCCGGCGAAAATGCGTAGGGACGCACGCCCGGCGGGGCAGTTCGGCCGCTTCGCCGTGGCCGGCGCCTTCGGCATGGTGGTCGACATGGCCGTCCTCTACGCCGCGCTGGCCTTGGGGGCCGGCTGGATTGGGGGGCGCCTGCTGTCATTCCTGGCGGCGGCGAGCTTCACCTGGGCCGCCAACCGGCGCTACACCTTCACGGCGACCGCGTCGCCCTGGCGCGAGTGGGTGCGCTACCTCGCGAGCATGGCGGGCGGAATGGCGGTCAATTTGCTGGTGTACGGGCTGGTGCTCTCGCTGCTGCCGGAAGCGTGGTGGGCGCCGGGCGCCGCCGTGGCCTGCGGTTCCGCCGCCGGGCTGGCCGTCAATTTCGTCAGCGCGAAATTCCTGGTATTCAGAGCATGAGGGATGTCGATGGGTTCTCCTAAGCGGCTGTTCGCCGCACTCGAAGCATGGTTCGTGCGCCGCACCGCGGCGCTGGCGCACCCGCGGGCGCCGCGCCGCGCCATGTGGCTCGTGCCGGTGCTGTTCGGCCTGCTGTCGGTCGGCCTCGGCCAGGACCAGAACTGGGACCTGAGGAACTATCACTGGTACAACGCCTACGCCTTGCTGAACGGGCGGCTGGACATCGACATGGCCCCGGGCCAGTGGCAGAGCTATTTCAATCCGCTGATCGACCTTCCTTATTACCTGCTGAGTACGACACTGCCCGGCCCCGTGGTCGGTTTCCTGATGGGCTATGTGCATGGGCTGAACTTCGTGCTGCTGCTGGCCATAGGCCGCCGCCTGCTCGGCGAGCGCGCCGGCGGCGCGCGCCTGGCGCTGCTGCTGGCCCTGTCAGGGACCTGCGGCGCCGCCTTCCTGTCGGAGCTGGGCAATACGATGGGGGACAACCTGACCGCGCTGCTGGTCCTGTCCTCGCTGCTGCTGGTGCTGCGGCGCTGGGAGGCGCTGCAGGCCTGGTCCGCCGCCGCGGCCAGCCTCATGCTGCTGTCCGGCCTGCTCATGGGACTCGGCACGGGCCTGAAACTGACCAATGCCACCTATGCCGCCGCGCTCTGCATCGCGCTGCTGCTGGGCCTGGCCGCCCCCTTGCGCGCGCGGTTTGCCCTGGCCTTCACGCAAGGCTGCGGGGTCCTGGCGGGGATGCTGGTCACGGGGGGCTACTGGTGGCTGGAGATGTGGGAGCGCTTCGGCAATCCGCTCTTCCCTCAGTTCAACAACATCTTCCGCAGCCCGCTGGCGCAGCAATTGGGCGTGATCGACGATTTCCACCTGCCGCGCCATGCGCTGGAAGCCTTGTTCTGGCCCTTCGTCTTCGCCATCGATGTCGGCCGCGTATCGGAAATCCCGCTCAAGATCGCGGCCGTGCCTGTCCTCTATGCGCTGGCGCTGCTGTTCCTGGTGGTGCTGGCGGTGGACGGTGTCCGCGGCCGGAAGGCGCACGCCCGGCTTTCGCCACGTGCGCGTTTCATCCTGATCTTCGCCCTGGTCGCCTACCTGGCCTGGATGAAGCTGTTCGGCATCTACCGCTATCTGGTGCCGCTCGAACTGCTGGCGCCACTGCTGATCTGGATCCTCATTGAGCGCCTGGCGGCGCCCGGCAGGGCGGTGCGGATCGGCGGCTGGCTGCTGGCCGCCACCACCATCGTGGTGTTCCCCTTCGACACCTGGGGACACGGCGGCTGGGCCTCGCCGAACTTCAGCGCGCAAGTGCCGCCGCTTGCGCGGCCGGCTGCCACCATCGTGTTTACGGCCCATGGGGATCCGCCGATGGGCTGGCTGGCGACCTTCTTCCCGCGGGACGTGAAGCTCATTGCGCTGGCCGGCGGCTTCCCGGAATCGCCCCCCTATCTGGAGCGCATCCAGGCTGCCGTCGGGTCCCGCCCGGGGCCGCATTACGTGATGCTGTCGGCAGCCAGGAGCGACAAGGAGAACAGTCTGCAACGCAAGCGCGCGCTGGCGGACTTCTTCGGCTTCACCGCGAGTACGCAAGGCTGCGCCCGGCTGGAGAAACTGGCGCGCCGCCTCCACGCCGACGTCAAAGCGGCCGCCGAGCCCGGACGCGCCTGCACGCTGGAGTTGCCGCAGCGCTACCTCGCAGGACTGCCGGAACAAGACCGCGCCCTCATGCAGGCTGCCCGGCAGGGAATGCGCCGTTATGGCCTGAGGATCGACGAGGCCGCTTACAAGACTTATCCCGCCGCCCTGGGTGCGACGCCATTCCCGTTCCGCTTCTGCCCGGTGACGGTCGAGCGCTGAACGAACGAAGGGCCGGATCCTGCGGAACAGGTCCGGCCCCGCTTGCTGCCGTCCAGAGGACGGAAGGGGTGATCAGCGGCCGTAGTAGCCGCGGTCGCCGCGATCCCAGCGGTCGCCGCGGTCCCAGCGGTCATCGCGGTCCCAGTGGCGGCGGCCATGGCCATGGCCGCGTCCCGGATGGACGTAGACCGGGCGCGACTCGATGTACACGGGGCGCGGCTGGACATAGACCGGACGCGGTTCCACATACACCGGGCGCGGCTGCACGTAGACCGGCGCCGGGCGGTAGTTGCTGGTGGCGTAGCCGCGGTTGTCGTAATAACCACGGTTGTCGTAATAGCCACGATTATCGTAGTAGCGGCGGTCGTCGCGGGTCGAGATCGAGCTGCCCACCGCCGCGCCCAGCACGCCGCCGACGATGGCGCCCTCGGTGCCGCCGGCACTATGGCCGATGGCGGCGCCGAGCACCGCGCCAACGGCTGTGTTCGTACCGCGGTCGCCAGCCATGGCCGCTGGCGAAGCAGCGGCAGCCGCCAGCAGGACCGCACCAAAGGTTTTCGAATTCAACATGGCTTTTTCCTCTCGCCCCAGCGGAGATCGGATGATCGCTGCAACGCCGGGCATGGAATCACTATAGCCTCGTGTTCCAAGCATTCCACGCGTTAATACAGATTCTTACAACTCCGGCGCGGCTGTAACATTGGCCGCCGCCGCCGCCGCCGCCGCCGCCGCTGCCGCGGCCGGCCCTTGCAGTGGCGCGCCGCCGCCCCATCTACCCAGCATCTTCTTTCCGCGTCCACTTCCATGCGACCCAGCCGTAGCTTCGTGATCCTGCTTTCCCTCCTCGTCCTGCTCCAGGTGTACATCGGCATGCGGCTGCTGCCCGACCTGGCGCTGGGGATGGCCGGCAACATCGCCGCCGTGCTCGCCCTGGTGCTGCTGACCGTGCTGGTTCCGGTCGGTCTGATGTCGGCTTCGCTGCGCCGCCGGCGCTGGTCGGGGATGGTGGCCTGGGCCGGGCTGCTGTCGATGGGCTTTTTTTCTTCGCTGCTGGTGGCGACCCTGCTGCGCGACCTGGTGCTGCTGGGCCTGATGGCGGCCGGCCTCCTGAGCCCGGCGATCGGCCGGGGCAGTGCGCTCGCGGTGCCGCTGGTGGCCGCCGGCGTGACCCTGGTCGGCTTCGTGAACGCGCGCCGGGTCGCGCGCGTGGTCAGGGTCGACGTGCCGATCGCCCGGCTGCCGCCCGAGCTGCATGGCTATTCCATCGCCCAGATCTCCGACATCCATGTGGGGCCGACCATCAAGCGCGCCTTCCTGAACGCCATCGTCAACAAGGTCAACGCGCTCGGCGCCGACGCCATCGCGATCACGGGCGACCTGGTCGACGGCAGCGTGCAGCGCCTCAGCCTGCACACCCAGCCGCTGGCGCGCCTGGCCGCGCCCGACGGCGTGTACTTTGTCACCGGCAACCACGAATACTATTCGGGCGCCGAAGAATGGATCGCCGAGGTGCGCCGCCTGGGCGTGACCGTGCTGCTCAACCAGCACGTGGTGCGCCGGCGCGGCTCGGCGGCCCTCATGATTGCCGGGGTGGCCGACTACACGGCGCATTTCTTCAATCCCGCCCACCGCAGCGACCCGCGCGCCGCCGCGGCTGGGGCGCCGCAGGACGTCGACGTGCGCGTGCTGCTGGCCCACCAGCCGCGCAGCGCGCCGGAAGCGGCGGCCGCCGGCTTCCACCTGCAGCTGTCCGGCCATACGCACGGCGGCCAGTTCTTCCCCTGGAACCTGTTCGTGCCCCTGCAGCAGCCCTTCGTGGCCGGCCTGAAGCGGGTGCGCGAGATGTGGGTGTACACCAGCCGCGGCACCTGCTACTGGGGCCCGCCCAAGCGCTTCGGCGCGCCGTCCGAGATCACCCTGGTGCGCCTGGTCCCTCAGTAAAATACATGTCAATACGGAAATAAAAGCTCGGCAAAAACGCACCGGATGCGCTATTGTTGGCGTCTTTGTCGACCCGACCATAGGATACCCACGCATGAACCGCCGTAGCCTCCGTCTCCCCGTCCTGACCGTCCTTGCGGCCAGCCTTGCCAGCCTGGCCAGCCTGTCCGCCTACGCCGCCAGTCCCGGCAACGATCCGGCCGCGCTGGCGAAGATCCGCGACGCCGCGATGCAGAGCGACTACGCCTGGGAGCGCACGGCGGACATGACCGACCTGATCGGCCCGCGCCTGTCCGGCTCGCCGGGCGCGGCGGCGGCGGTGGCCCAGGTGGCCGAGGCCATGCGCAAGCTGGGCGCCAAGGTGACCCTGCAGCCGGTCAAGGTGCCGCACTGGGTGCGCGGCGTCGAGACCGGCGAGCTGGTCGCGTACAAGGGCCGTCCCGAGGGGATCACCCAGCGCGTGGTGCTCACCGCCCTGGGCGGCTCGGGCGCGACCCCGGCCGAGGGATTGACGGCGCCGGTGCTGGTCGTCAGGAGTTTCGACGAGCTGAAGGCGCGCGCCGGCGAGGTGAAGGGCAAGATCGTCCTGTTCGACGTGGCCTTCGACCAGCACATGGCGGACCGCGGCCTGGCCGGACCGGCGTACGGCCAGGGCTCCGCCTACCGCCGCGACGGCCCGCGCCTGGCCGCCGAGCTGGGCGCGGCGGCGGCCCTGGTGCGCTCGGTGGGCGGCGCCAGCTACCGCCTGCCGCACACGGGCGGCACCGGCCTGCAGGACAACGCGCGCATCCCGGCGGCGGCCGTGACGGCGGAGGACGCCATGCTGATGGCGCGCCTGGCCAAGCGTGGCCCGCTGAGCATGCGCATGGTGCTGACCCCGCAGATCCTGCCGGACGCCGACAGCTACAACGTGATCGCCGACCTGCCGGGCACCGACAAGGCCGACGAGATCGTGATCGTGTCCGGCCACCTGGATTCCTGGGACCTGTCCACCGGCGCGCACGACGACGCGGCCGGCGTGGCCAGCGCAATGGCCGTGCTCGATACCTTGAAGAAGCTCGATTACCGTCCGCGCCGCACGATCCGCATGATCGCCTGGATGAACGAAGAGAACGGCGCGCGCGGCGCGCGCGGCTACCTGGCGGCCGAGGAGGGCAACGCCGGCAAGCACTTCGGCGCGATCGAAAGCGACAACGGCGCCGGCCGTCCGTTCGGCATGCGCACCAGCGTGCCGCCGCAGGCGATGAAGCTGTTCAGCCCGCTACAAGCCGCCCTGCAGCCGCTGGGCGCGGGCGTTTTCCAGCGCCAGGACGCCTTGCAGACCGGCGACCTGTCGGGCCTGGAGCGCGCGGGCGTGCCCAGCTTCGCTCCGCTGATCGACACCTCCAGCTATTTCGATTACCACCACACGCCGGCCGACACGCTGGACAAGGTGGACCCGGACCACCTGCGCCGCCACGTGGCGGTGATGACGGCCACCGCCTGGTTCCTGGCCAACATGGACCAGCCGATCGGCCGCGCCAGCGTGCCGGAACGCTGATCCCGGGCGCGGCGTATCCCGGACCGGGGATCAAGCGCTCGGGATGCGCCTGACCGCGCGCGCATGGCCGCGGTAGGGCCGCCCGTAGATGGTCTGGATGCCGCTCGCAAAGTTCTGGCCCCAGACCAGCTGGACCCGGGTTTCGTGCGGCTCGCTGGACCAGTACCACTCGCGTTCGAAGGCTTCGCGCAGGTTGGCGAACAGGAGCGCCAGTTCGCGCCGGGACGGCAGCACGCCGCCGTTCTGCATGGCCCAGTCGCAGGCCGCCGGCCAGCTCACGTCCGCCACGTCGCCGGGCAGCAGGATCAGGTGGTAGTCGGGTTCTTCCTTCCCCAGGATCAGGCCTGCGTATTGCTCGTCTTCGCGCAGCATCCCCCGGATTTGCATGTATTCGCCCATGGTGTTCCTTCGCAAGTGATGGCAGTCCGGTTCGACCGTCCGCCCCGCACCTTAGTTGCGTGGATCTTACGATTTGGATCATGCAAATAGCTGATTTCTATCAAGAAACCATGTGGTGTGTGCTACCCGAGGAAACAGCGAAAAAAAAGTTGAACTTAGGAAGTTTCCTCCACTCAAAGAAGCATTCCGTTTCTTTGGCTCAGGGAGTTTCGCATGCACAAATTCGTTCAAGTTTCGTCGATTGCCCTCGGACGCGGCCTGCTGTGCGGCTGCGCCGCGATCCTGTTGAGCGCGTGCGGCGGCAATGGCGGCGACGCCGCAGCCGCCGGTCCGGTGACCCAGACCGCAGCCGAGGTGCTCGACAGCAAGACTTCTGCGGCCGTCCGCTTCGACCCAAGGAATCCGGCGGTGGCGGAAGCGGCAACGGCCGCCGCGATCGCCGGCACCAGCGCCGATGAGACCGCGGGACCGTCCGCGGAGAGCGCCACGCCTGAACCGGCGCCGGCCGCTCCGGCGCCTCAGCCTGCCGAGACGGCCGCCATGCCCGTGGCCCCCACTGCACCGGCCCCGGGCGCCGCTCCAGCCGCTGCCGGCACGGCCCGCATTTACGTCGCAGGCGCCGGGCAGGCGGCCGTGCTGTAGGAGCTCGGACCTCGGGCAGCAGCGGGGGCGCGATGGCCCGTGTCCGACGGATGAACTTTTCTGGCGGCCGGGAGCATAATGGAGTCCTTCCCACCCGACGCGGAAGGACAATCCCATGAAAACGCTCGTCCCGATTGCCGCCGCCGCGCTGCTGGCCGGCAGCGCCCCTGCGCTTGGCGCATCCTCCTCGCTCACCCCGGCGGACGAAGCGGCCGCCTTCAAGGCCGCCGGCTTTACGCTGAAGGGCAAGCAGTGGCGCAAGTGCGAAGATCCGTCGCCGGCGTATTCGCCAGGCGAACTCAGCGAGGTGCGTGACCTGAACGGCGATGGCGTGCCCGAAGCGCTGATCACCGAAAGCAGCAGCTTTTGTTTCGGGCATAGCGGCGCCGCCTACACGCTGGTGTCGAAACAGGCCACCGGCAGCTGGAAAAAAATCACGGGCGGGACGGGCATGGTGGCTGTCTTGCCTGCGAAGGGCAAGGACGGCTGGCCGGACCTCGAGGTCGGCGGCCCCGGCTTCTGTTTTCCGGTAGAGCGCTGGAATGGCAAGGCCTACGTGCTGAACCGGCACCAGTACGAGGGGAGGGCCTGCCGGCCGGGCCGGTGAGGCTAGTCGATCGGCAGCGCGATCTGCGGCCCTTGCTTGCCCTTGTTCACATCGGTGCTGACCTTGTGCCACTCGAAGGCTTCCGGCGGCAGCGCCGCGCGGCGCGCCAGCTCGGCGGCTTCGTCGGGCGTCAGGGCAGGGTCGAGCCAGAGCGCCGCATCTTCCGCATCGAGTACCACCGGGCGCCGGTCGTGGATGTCCAGCATTCCGCCCGACGCGTCGTCGGTGATCAGGACGAAGCCGGCCTCGGCCCGGTTCTCGGTGAAGGCGCCGAAATTCGCCAGCGCCAGCATGTAGAGGGGTGCACGGTCCTTGCGGTGGATGTGCCAGGGCTGCTTGTGGCCTTTTTCGCCGGTCCATTCGTACCAACCGTCGGCCGCGACCACGCCGCGCCCTGATTTCATCAGCGCGCGCCAGTAGCGGTTGGTGAGCTTTTCCATGCGGGCGTTGATGCAGACCGGGACCTTGTCCTTGGCCCAGCGCGCCTGGTAGCTCCAGTACACGTCGTCCACGCGCCGCTCGCCATCCTGGATGTGCATCACCGGCCGGTAAGTGCCGGGCGCGACGTTATAGGCCGGATCGGATTCGCTGTCGAATACGGCGTCCGTCCAGCCGAAGGCGCTGGCGTAGTTGCGCGCCGTCTGGCTCTGGTCAAATCGTCCACACATGGCTGCATCCTACCGCAAGCGCCGAAGAAGGCACGCACGCGTTCCGCCCGGCGCGCGCCTGCCGTGCGCCGTTTGGCCGTCCTCACCGGCGATGGTATGCTCAGGGGTAAATAGACAAATCGACATCGACAAGGAGCAGGTATGGCAGCAAGCTGGTGGAAGGTATTGAAGACCGTGCCGTGGAGCGAGGTGATCCACGCCGCGCCCCAGGTGGCAACGGGTGCGCGCCGCCTGTGGGACACCGTGGCGCGCCGCTCCGGCACCATGCCGCCGCCGGGTCCCATCATCGACGAGATCGAACCGCAGGAAGACGTGTTCGGCATCGTCATGGCGCGCCTGGACAAGAACGAGACCACGGTGGGCGAGCTGCGCGGCCAGATGCTGTCGGCCTCGGAGATCATCGCCAACCTGGCCGACCAGAACGCCCAGCTGATCGCCAAGATGGATGTCATCCGCACCCGCATGCTCTGGCTGAGCGTCGCCACCGGCGTCTCTTCGCTGCTGGCGCTGATCGCGCTGGCCCTGGTCGCCGCACGCACCTGAGGACCTGCCCGGCATGAAAGCGGTACTGATCCTGGCGACCTCGTTCGTCTTCATTTCGATGCTGATGAACGCGGCGCGCCGGCGCGGCAAGCTCGACGAGCGTGCGAACCGCGCCGTCGGCGGGCTGGCGAACTCGATGCGCTGGTTCGTCTGGGGCTTGCTGTTCTTCGTCGGCGTGGTGTGCGTCGCGATGGCCTGGCAGACCTTGCAGGCTCCTCGCTGATCCCGGCTCAGCCCGGCGCCGGCGCGGTGCCGAACAGCACCGCCAATTCCTCGATCGCGCGCAGCACGTGCCGCTTCAGGTAGAGCCGGTAGCGCCCGTAATAGATCGCCACATCGTCGTGGTAGTCGCAGCCCAGGACCTTGTCGTCCAGCTGGGTCGCGCGCGGGCAATAGCCGGCCACGCGGTAGAAACGGTACCCGGCCGACTGCCCGGGCGACTGTCCCGCGGCCGGCTTGGTCCACACGTGGCAGGCCGCGTTGCGGCACTTCGCCACCAGCTCCGTGATGTTGGACGCATCTTCCTTCGGATCGATGTAATCGCCAAACACCAGCGGGCGGCCGCTCGCCCTGGCGGTCTGCAGCAGGTCGTGCAGATTCACCAGGAGCATGAGGACGCAGGCTTCGTAGACGGTCTCGGACAGGTCGTACTGTCCCAGGCTCTGCATCAGCGAGCGGCAGGTGCGGATGGCCTGGCCGGCGTCGAAATCGGCGGGCGGCGAGGGCGGTGCGCGGCGTTCAAAAGGGAAGACGTTGTCGGTGTTCATGGTATGCAAGGCGTCTTGTGCTTGTGCTAACCATAGCACAGCGGCGGCGAGCGGCGGTTCAAGCGTGCGCATGGGCGTGCGATTCGCCAGGACAGCCCGCCAAAACCTTCGCGCAAACTGTTGGAATTCCGGTATCATTCGCCGGTTTATTTCTTTTTTTCAACAAATCGTGCTCATCTCCAAGCCAGAAGCAGGCGCCGGGCTGGCGGCGCGCATCATGAACCTGGTCGACTGCGGCATCGTCGTCGTCGACAGCCAGCAAGAAATCGCCTTGTGGAACAGCTGGATGGTGCCCCGTTCCGGACGGTCCGCCTCCCGAGTCCAGGGACAGCCCTTGTTCGACGTGTTCCCGGCCCTGCGCGGCTCGCGGGTCGAAGCGGCGGTGCTGGCGGCGCTGACCGATGGGCAGGCGGTCACTATCCCGCAGTCGCAGGACCGCACGCCTTTCCCGCTGCGCGAGGCCGGCAGCTTCGACGGCGCCCTGATCGAGCAGGCGGTGTCGGTGACGCCCTTCAGCGAGGACGGCGAACGCTGCTGCATGATCGAGATCCGCGACGTCAGCGGCTCCGCCGTGCGCGAACGCAAGCTGCTCGACCACGCCGAGTCGCTGCGCGCCCGTTCTTATGTGGACGGCCTGACCGGCATCGCCAACCGCCGCCACTTCGACGTGGCGCTGGAGCGCGAACTGCGCCGCGCCCAGCGCGCGGGCGGCGCGCTGTCGCTGCTGCTGGTCGACATCGATTCCTTCAAGGCCTACAACGACCACTTCGGCCACCAGCAGGGCGACAGCTGCCTGACCACGGTGGCGCAGGCGCTTGCCGCCATGCTCAAGCGTCCGGCCGATGTCGCGGCGCGCTACGGCGGCGAAGAGTTCGCCGCCATCCTGCCGGATACCTCGCTGGAACAGGCGCGCGCGCACGCCAACGCGATCCGCGAGCACGTGGCCGCGCTCAACCTGGTTCATGCGCCCGCGGCCGTGCATCCGATGGTCACTCTCAGCATCGGCGTGGCGAGCTTCGACAAGGACCGCCTGAACGAACCGGCGGCCCTGATCGAAGCGGCCGACAAGGCGCTCTACGCCGCCAAGCGCGGCGGCCGCAACCGGGTGGTGGCGGACGGCGACGCGGCCTGAGGGCCGGCCGCCGCTGTTCTAGCTTGATAGCGGCATCTTCGCGATCAGCTTGTCGAGCGTGATCGGATAATCGCGCACGCGCACGCCGGTGGCGTTGTAGATCGCATTCGCCACCGCGGCGGCCACCCCGCAGATCCCCAGCTCGCCCACGCCCTTGGCCTTCATCGGCGAGGAGACCGGATCGGCCTCCTCGAGGAAGATCACGTCCTGGTGCGGGATGTCGGCGTGCACCGGCACCTCGTAGCTGGCCAGGTCGTGGTTGACGAAGAAGCCGTGGCGCTGGTCCACCACCAGTTCTTCCATCAGGGCCGCGCCCACGCCCATGGTCATGGCGCCGATCACCTGGCTGCGCGCCGACTTCGGGTTGAGGATGCGCCCGGCCGAGCAGACCGCCAGCATGCGCCGCACGCGGGTCTCGCCGGTGTAGGCATCGACCGCTACTTCGACGAAGTGGCCGCCGAAGGTCGATTGCTGGAATTTCTTGTCCAGGTCGCCGTACTCCATGATGTCCTCGCCGACCAGTTCCGCGCCTGCCGCCACCTGGACCAGCGGCACCGTGCGTCCGCCTGCGCGCACCGCGCCGTCGGCGAACACGGCCTCGCTTTCCGCCACCCCCAGGCGCTGCGCGACCGCTTCGCGCAGCTTGACGCAGGCCGCGTAGACGCCGGCGGTGGAACTGTTGCCGCCCCACTGGCCGCCCGAGCCGGCGGAAATGGGGAAGTCCGAGTCGCCCAGGCGCACCTCGACGCGCTCGAGCGGCACGCCCAGCATCTCGGCCGCCGTCTGGGCGATGATGGTGTAGCTGCCGGTGCCGATGTCGGTCATGTCGGTCTCGACGGTGACCTTGCCCGCGCGGTCCAGGCGCACGCGCGCCGCCGACTTCATCACCAGGTTGTTGCGGAAGGCGGCCGCCACGCCCAGGCCGACCAGCCAGCGGCCGTCGCGCACCTGGCCGGGACGCGGATTGCGCTTCTTCCAGCCGAAGGTGTCGGCGCCGAGGCGCAGGCATTCGGCGAAGCGGCGTTCCGAGAACGGACGGACCGGCTTTTCCGGATCGACCTTGGTGTCGTTGAGGATGCGGAAGGCGATCGGGTCCATCCCCAGCTTCTCGGCCATCTCGTCCATGGCGATTTCGAGCGCCATCATGCCCGGCGCCTCGCCGGGCGCGCGCATGGCGTTGGCCTCGGGCAGGTCGAGGGTGGCCAGGCGCAAGGCCGTCATGCGGTGCGCGCCGGCGTACAGCAGGCGGGTTTGCTGGACCGCTGTCTCCGGCTGGCCATCGGGCAGGTCGCCGGACCAGCTTTCGTGGGCGATGGCGCTGATCTTGCCGTCGCGCGCAGCGCCGATCCGGATGCGCTGGATGGTCGCCGGGCGGTGGGTGGTGTTGTTCATCATGATGGCGCGCTGCAGGGCCACCTTGACCGGCCGCCTGGCGGCGCGCGCCCCGAGCGCCGCGCACAAGGCCTCGGCGCGCAGGAACAGCTTGCCGCCGAAGCCGCCGCCGATGAAGGGCGAGACCAGGCGCACATTGGCCGGCGGCAGGCCGAGGGTGCGGGCCAGGTCCTTGCGGCCCCAGTCGACCATCTGGTTCGAGGTGTAGACCGTCAGCTTGCCGCCTTCCCATAGGGCGAGCGTGGCGTGCGGTTCCATCATGGCGTGCGACTGGTCGGGCGTGGTGTAGGTGGCGTCCAGGCGCACCGGTGCTTCTTCGAAGGCGCGTGCGAAGTCGCCGACACTGGTATCGGGCTTTTCCTCCTTCTTGGGCACGCCCGCCGTCGGCTTGGCCGCGGCCAGGTCGTAGCGTCCGGGCTTCTTCTCGTAGCGCACCCGCACCAGGCCGGCGGCGGCGCGCGCCTGCTCGAAGGTCTCGGCGACGACGACGGCGACGGCCTGGTGATAGTGCTCGATGTTCGGACCGCCCAGCAGGTGGGCGGTGTTGAATTTGCCCTTGCCGAGCTTGCCGGCGTTGGCGGCCGTGACCACGGCGAGCACGCCCGGAGCGCGCTTCGCGGCGGCGGTGTCGACGGAGACGATGCGGCCCTTGGCGACGGCGGCGCCGACGATGTAGCCGTGCGCCGCGTTCGGGGCGATGTCGTGGCGTTCGTAGGCGTAGGGCGCGGTCCCGGTGCACTTGAGCGGGCCGTCGATACGGTCCGTCGGACGGCCGACGATCTTGAGCTGGTCGATCGGGTTCCGGGTGGCTGGCGTGGTGAATTTCATGGATCAGGCTTTCTTGAGGTCGTGCAGGACGCCGGCCAGGGTGCGCTGCACCAGCGGCAGCTTGAAGGCGTTGTGCTCGGTGGTCTTGCTGCCGGCCAGCAGCAGCTCGGTCACGGCGGCCGCCCCGGACTGCAGGCGCGCTTCGGCCGCCTCGACGCGCCAGGGCTTGTGCGCCACGCCGCCCAGGGCGATGCGGCCGCTGCCGTCCGGCTGGACGATGGCGGCCACCGACACCAGCGCAAACGCATAGGACGAGCGGTCGCGCACCTTACGGTAGACCTGGACGCCCCCGGCCGGCTTGGGCAGCTTGACCGCGGTGATCAGTTCTCCCGGTTCGAGCACGTGCTCGATGTGGGGCGTGTTGCCGGGCAGGCGGTGAAAGTCGGCGATCGGGATGACGCGCGTCTTGCCGTCCACGCGCACGGTCTCGACCTCGGCGTCCAGCACGCGCATGGCGACCGCCATGTCGCTCGGATGGGTGGCGATGCAGGCTTCGCTGGCGCCGACGATGGCGTGGTGGCGGCTGAATCCCTGCAGGGCGCCGCAGCCGCTGCCCGGGTTGCGTTTGTTGCAGGGCATGTTGGTGTCGTAGAAGTAGTAGCAGCGGGTACGCTGCAGCAGGTTGCCGGCCGTGGTGGCCTTGTTGCGCAGCTGGCCGGAGGCGCCGGAGACCAGGGCCCGCGTCAGCACGCCGTAGTCGCGGCGCACCCGCGCATCGGCCGCGAGGTCGGTATTGCGCACCAGGGCGCCGACCCGCAGGCCGCCGTCTGGCGTGGCTTCGATCTTGTCGAAGCCCAGGCCGTTGACGTCGATCAGGTGGGCGGGCGTTTCTATCTCGAGCTTCATCAGGTCGAGCAGGTTGGTGCCGCCCGCGATGAAGCGCGCGCCCGGCGTCCTGGCTGCGGCGGCCGCTTCGCCGGCGCTGGCGGCGCGCTGGTAGGTGAAGGGCTTCATGCGCGTCCTCCCGAGATTCCCGCAACCTCTCCGATCGCATCCAGGATGTTCGAGTAGGCGCCGCAGCGGCAGATATTGCCGCTCATGCGCTCGCGGATCTCTTCGAGGGACAGCAGGGGGCGCGCGCCGATGTCGGCGCTGGCGTGGCTGGGCACGCCCTGGCGGATCTCGTCGAGCACGGCGACGGCCGAGCAGATCTGGCCCGGGGTGCAGTAGCCGCACTGGTAGCCGTCGTGCTTGACGAAGGCCGCCTGCAGCGGATGCATGCGGTCCTTGCTGCCCAGCCCCTCGATGGTGGTGACTTCGGCGCCCTCGTGCATCACGGCCAGGCTCAGGCAGGAATTGATGCGGCGTCCGTCCACGATGACCGTGCAGGCGCCGCACTGGCCCTGGTCGCAGCCTTTCTTGGTGCCGGTCAGGCGCAGGTGTTCGCGCAGGGCGTCGAGCAGGGTGGTGCGGCTGTCGAGCTGTAGGGTGACGGCTTTGCCGTTCACCTTCATGCTGACCCCGGCGGTGCTTGGCGGGCGCTCCTGGACAGCGGCGGCATTGCCCTGGGCCGCGCCGGCCGGCATGGCGGCGCTCGACATGGACGCGGCGCCGGCAAGCAGGAGATTGCGGCGGCTGATCTTGACGTAGCTGAAATCGTGCATGCTCCCGTTCCTTTGCAGAGACCTCGGGCTTCCGGAGACCGGCCCGGTGCGCCGGAAGGGCGAGGCATGAACCTTGATTGAACTTTGCCGGGTACCGCTATCGAGGCATCGGGGCGGCCGGCACCGTCCGGCCTCGATTGGACGGCGGCCATCAGCTTGCGGGGTGGCTCGGGTTTCGCCTCGACGATGGGCCCTCGCCGCTGCCGCCGTGATCCCGCCTCGCAGCCCCGGCAGCCTGTTGGAATGTAGCGGTAACAGCGCCCAAGGATTCTAAGTCAGCGGACTTCAAGGCGCGCGTACGGTAGGGTACGGCAATTTTTCTCTATCAAAAGCAACAGCTCACCATGCGCGGGCCGGCGCCAGAGAGCCCGGCCATGGACTCCCTTAGCGCTGCAGCACATAGGCGCCCGGCGCCGGCGGCCGGTCGGGCAAGGCCGGGGGCGGCGCCACGCGCGGCCCCGCCCGCCGCGCCAGCCAGGCTTCCCATGCGGGCCACCAGCTGCCTTCGACCTGCTCGGTCCGTGCCTGCCAGGTGTCCGGGTCGATGTAGGGATCGGCGTGGGCGTGCACGCCGATCTGGTAGCTCCGCCTGGCGCTGCCGGGCGGCGCCACCACGCCCGCGTTATGGCCTCCCGAGGTCAGCAGGAAGGTCACTTCGGTATCGCTCAGCGGGATGATCTTGTAGACGGAACGCCAGGGCGCCACGTGGTCGGTCAGGGTGCCGATGGCAAAGATCGGCGCCGTGATGTCCGTCAGGGCCACCGGCCGCCCGCCGACGAGGTAGCGCGAGCTGGCCAGGCTGTTCCTGAGGAAGAGCCGGTGCAGGTAATCCGCGTGCATGCGGTAGGGCATGCGGGTGGCGTCCGCGTTCCAGGACATCAGGTCGGTCTCGCGGTCCGGGATGTCGAGCAGGTAATGGCGCAGCCGCCGCGACCAGATCAGGTCGTTCGACCGCAGCAGCTGGAAGGCGCCGGCCATCTGGCGCGTGTCGAGGTAGCCTTGCTGCCACATGGTCGCTTCCAGGAAGCTGACCTGGCTGTCGTCGATGAACAGGGACAGTTCGCCGGGCTCGGTGAAGTCCACCTGGGCCGCGAGCAGCGACATGCTGGCCAGCCGGCGGTCGTGGTCGCGCGCCATGGTGGCCGCCGCGATGGCCAGCAGGGTGCCGCCCAGGCAGTAGCCGGCGGCATTGATGTGCGGTGCGCCGGTCTGCTCGGTGATGGTGTCGATGGCCGCCATCACGCCCAGGCGGCGGTAGTCGTCCATCGACAGCTCGCGGTCTTCCGCCTGCGGATTCTTCCACGACACCATGTAGACCGTGTGTCCGCGCTCGACGAGGTAGCGCACCAGCGAATTGTGCGGCGACAGGTCGAGAATGTAGTACTTCATGATCCACGCCGGCACGATCAGCAGCGGCACCTCGTACACGTCCGGGGTGGCCGGATCGTAGCGCAGCAGCTCGATCAGCTCGTTCTGCATGACGACCCGTCCCGGCGTGACCGCCACCTCGCGGCCCGGGCGGAAGCTGGGCGGGCGCGCCTGGCCGGTCAGCGCCTCGCGTGCATCGCGCGCCGCCCGCATCGCGCCATTCAGCAGGTTCAGGCCGCCGCTCTCCAGGGCGGCGCGCTGGACGACCGGATTGGTGGCGACAAAGTTGGAGGGCGCCACGCAGTCGAGCATCTGGCGTGCGACGAAGGTCACCACGTCCGAATGGTGGGGCGACACGCCGCGCACGCCCGCAGTCGCGCGGTGCCACCATTGCTGAGTGAGCAGGAAGGCCTGGCTGATCTGGTGCCAGGGCCAGGCCTGCCAGTCCGGGTCGGCGAAGCGCTTGTCCTGCTCCAGGGGCCGCACCGGATCGGCGCCGCCGGTGCTCGCATAGGTCAGCCAGCGCTGGGTGTTGGTGGCGGCCTGGGTGAACAGCTCGTGCTGCTTGTCGGGCGACAGCATCAGGTGGCAGGCCCAGTCGAACCAGGCGACGCCGAGGGCGCCGGGCGACAGGTGACCGGTCATGCGGCCGAGCCAGGCGGACAGCACGAGGTCGGCGACGGCGTGGCCGACGGTGGCTTCCGGATAGCGCGGCTTGACGCCTTGCCAGGAGCTGGCTTCCAGGCGCCGTGTGCTGTCGGCGGCTTCGGGGCGGGTATCGGGTGGCATCGTCAGTGTGCGATCAGGAGTGGGCTTGTGCTGCGCGCCAGCAGGGCGCGCGTGACGCCGCCGAGCACGAATTCGCGGTAGCGGCTGTGGCCGAAGGCGCCGGTGACCAGCAGGCTGGCGCCGGCGCGGCGCGCCACCGCCATCAGGGCCTCGCCGGCGCTGTCGCGTGTGTGCTCCAGCACCACCTCGACCCTGGCGCCGTGGCGGGCCAGGTGCAGGGCCATGTCGGCCCCCGGTTCCTCGCCATGCAGGTCGCCCATGGTGTCGGGATTGACGAGGGTGAGCTTGACCGACTCGGCCTGCCGCAGCAGCGGCATGGCGGCGGCGATGGCGCGGATCGCCTGCACGCTGCCGTCCCAGCCGACCACGGCGTGGCCGTTCAGCGGCAGGTCGGGCCAGCCGGCCGGCACCACCAGCACGGGCCGGGCGCCGTGCAGGGCGACGTACTCGGGCAAGCCGCGCACCTGGGTCGCCAGCCCGGGAATGGGCGGAGCCTCGGCTTCGCGGCTGACCACGACCAGGTCGGCATAGCGCGACTCGAGCAGCAGCGCGTAGCGGGCGTCGTCCTCGATCATGCGGCTCTCGAAGGACGCGACGCCCAGGCGCTGGATGGCGGTTTCGAATTGCCGCAGGCGCAGCTGGACCGCCTCGCGCACGCCGTTGAAATCGGACTCCGGCATCATCGGCGCGCCCATGGAGCCGGTCAGCAGGGCGTAGTCGAGCCAGGATATCCCGGTCGCGGCGCTGCCCACGAGATGGGCCTCCTGTTCATTGGCGAGCCGGGCGGCGGCGCGCAGCCGGGTCTCCTGCTCCGGGCTGCCGTCGACATGCACCACGATGGTCTTGTACATGCTCGTTCCTTTCAAACGGGTTGGCGGACCCGTGCGGCCTGCTTTCCATACGACCGGCGAGCCGGGTCAGCAAGGGAATCTGGCCGGGCGACCGATGCTTGATTGGATCACCCTGTTGCCAATGTATTCCTTTGCCTGATCTGTGTCAGTAATGCGATTGAGATGGATCAAAGAACTTGTAAAAAAGCGTGGCCGAGTTGGCTTGGCAGCGCGCTGAAGATGTATTTCCCGCGTGGTGTGCGACTAGGCTTACGCAAGGACGCGGCATGGATTACCGAAAAACGGGCTTGTACGGAGGATTTGTATCCCAATCTCTGGTTGCGTACCGGCGCGAGTGGTCGGTTCTCTTTGTGTCTCCATCTCAGCATGGCTGAGGATTCGGCCGCTGCCGGCAGTACGGGCAGCGGCTCTTTTTTTTCGTCCCAGTGGTCTATGCCAGTCAGAGGAAGCGCTTTCCCCCAGTTGCACGCCGCGGCGGGCTGCAGCCGGGCGAATCGGGCCTCCTACCGCGATCCGCCTGGATGCTTGGACACCGTAGCAATGGCATGTAAGTTATTCCGACAGGAACGATGGCCCCGGAGTGGCTGAGCTGTTTCGTCAATCGCGGGCCTAGGCCACTGAACGCGGCCGGGGGCGAACAGGCAGCAGCAGCGGGCGGCTCTCTTGCCGCATGGGCAAAATTGCCAGGATGATCCTGGCAGGGCATGCATGTGCTAGAATGCCGCGCGCTGCCCGGATGGTGAAACTGGTAGACACTGGGGACTTAAAATCCCCCGCCAGGAATGGCGTGCCGGTTCGATTCCGGCTCCGGGCACCACGAATTTTCTCTTCTGTTCACAGCGAACTGCCGCCCTTCACGGCCGCGTTCGCGGGACCTTGCCTGCGGGCGCGCCGCGCGACCGGTGCGGATCGCGCCAGGCATCCAGCGAGTCAGTCTCCGCGCTTCGCATGCACAGGGCGATATTTTCCGCCGCGCCGGATTCCAGCCGTCGCCAACAATCCAAGCCCAAGCAGCGCCAGGGAGGCCGGCTCCGGTACCTGCCGGATGTGGCCGGTCGCCCCGGTGCGGGGAATCTCCGTGGTCCAGCCGGACCCGCCTGGGGCATGCCCTGGTCGCTGTTCGCGTCCTGCACGGTGAAGACGATGCTGTTCGACTCCAACCTGATAGGGTGCTCGCTGTTGTTCGCGTAGATATAGCCGCTCAGGTAGCCGCCCCGATGGAAGCTCAGTTCCATGCCGAGGTCGCCCAAGCCGTGCGCGAAGCCCTCGGTTCTCGGGAAATAGGTCATCGGCGTGTACACGCCGGGAAAGGCGGCGTGCATGGACAGCAGGCCGGAACCCGGACGAGGCATGGGCGGCTGCTCGGGGACGAGGTGAAAGCTGAATGCGCCGCTCCTGACCGTGTCATGGTCGAACTCCAGCCGGAGCGTGATCCCATACGGCGTCTCGTGGTTGAGGGCGCGCCATTCATACAGGACGCCAGCTTGGGCGAGGACGGGAGATAGCAGCAGGGCCGCGACCAGGACGGAAATCTTCATTGAATCCTCCATGGGGAAATGATTTCGACCACGCAATGTTCGGGCCAGAAACCCGTGTCCTTGATCTGAGGAAGGTTTACCGCCGGTTCCTCCGCGCGGCGCGACTGTTTGTAAAAAATCCGACGCCCAGGACGGGCGAAGCAGCAATGCACATACCGAGTAGCCGGCCCCGACATTGGAAGGGTGGCAAGGATGGTGTAGCATGCACGGCGGCGCCGGACGGCGCCACGCCGACGCCTGAAGCATGCATGAGGACCACCATTTGAACATCACGATCAACGACGAGCTCCGATCCTTCGTCGACCCCCTGACGCCCATCGAATACGCCGCCCTCGAGCGCAGCCTGCTCGCGGAAGGCTGCCGCGACGCGCTGGTGCTGTGGGGCGACGTGCTGATCGACGGCCATAACCGCTACGAGATCTGCCGCAAGCACGGCATCGACTTCCGCACCGTCCAGAACGACAAGTTCACGTCCCTGGAAGACGTGATGCTCTGGATGATCGACAACCACCTGGCGCGCCGCAGCGTATCCGACTTCCAGCGCGGCGTGCTCGCCCTGCGCAAGAAGGAAATCCATGCTGCCCGCGTGGTGGAAAGACCCGAAGCCGACGAGGGCGACAAGAACGACCCCGGCGCCGACACCACGCCGCCCTGGAACACGCGCGAAGACATCGCCCGCGCAGCCCGCGTGTCGAGCAACACCATCAGCCAGATCGAGCGCATCCAGAAGGCCGCCACGCCCCAGCTGCGCGAGGCCGTGCGCCAGGGGACGATCTCGATCAATGCCGCCGCCAACGTGGCCCAGCTGCCGGAAGCGGTGCAGATCGCCGCGGTCGCCGGCGGCCGCAAGGAGCTGCAGCAGGCCGCGCGCCAGGTGCGCGAGCAGAAAGCCGCCAGCCGTCCGCGCAAGGAAACGCCCGAGGGCGAGCCGGTCGACGAGAAGGCCGCCTTGCGCGCCGAGGTGGCCGCGCTGAAAGACCGCGTCGCCACCTTGATGACCGAGAACGAAGTACTGAAGCAACGCCTGGCCGCAGCGGGCGCCCAGGACGCATAACACCATCCTCCAGGAGACCTTCACCCATGCTCAGACCCCGTCTCATCGTCACCGCGCTGCTCGGCGCCGCCGCATTCACGGCCCAGGCCGCCCACGCCGAGCCCGCCCTCAAGCCGGCCGCGCAGCACGCCGCCAGCAGCGCCGACATCGCGCGCTGGAAGAAGGCGGCGCAGCAGGTGACGATCCTGCGCGACAAGTGGGGCATTCCGCACGTGTTTGGCAAGACCGATGCGGATGCGGTGTTCGGCATGATCTATGCGCAGGCGGAAGACGATTTCAACCGGGTCGAGCTCAACTACATCAACGCGATGGGGCGCCTGGCCGAGGTAGAGGGCGAAAAGGAGATCTGGCGCGACCTGCGCATGAAGCTGTACATCCAGCCGGACGCCATGAAGGCCAAGTACGCCGCCAGCCCGGCCTGGCTGAAGAAGCTCATGAATTCCTTCGCCGACGGGCTCAACTGGTACCTGCACACCCATCCCGAGGTCACGCCCAAGCTCATCACCCGCTTCGAGCCGTGGATGGCGCTGAGCTTCAGCGAGGGCAGTATCGGCGGCGACATCGAATCCATCGACCTCAAGCAGCTGGAGCAGTTCTACGGCAAGCGCACCGAGCTGGCGCAGCTGGACGCCGGCAAAGGCTTCGACCCGGAGCCGCGCGGCTCCAACGGTTTCGCGATCGCGCCCAAGCTGAGCAAGTCGGGACGCGCGCTCCTGATGATCAATCCGCACACCTCCTTCTACTTCCGCCCCGAAGTGCACATGGTGAGCGAGGAGGGCCTGAACGCCTACGGCGCCGTCACCTGGGGCCAGTTCTTCATCTACCAGGGGTTCAACGAGAAGCTGGGCTGGATGCATACCTCGGGCGGCGGCGATGTGATCGACGAATACCTGGAAACGGTCACGGAGCGCGGCGGCAAGTTCTTCTACAAGTACGGCGAGGGCGAGCGCCAGGTGCGCGCCGTGCCGGTCACCCTGCCGTACAAGACGCCAGGCGGCGCCATGGCCAGCCGCACCGTCACCGCGTATTTCACCCACCACGGCCCGGTGGTGCGCGCGCTGGACGGCAAGTGGGTTGCGGTCAGGATGATGGACGAGCCCCTCAAGGCGCTCACCCAGTCCTACACCCGCACCAAGGCCAGGAACTACAACGCTTTCTACAAGGCGATGGAGCTGCGCACCAATTCCTCGAACAACACGGTGTATGCGGACGCCGACGGCAACATCGCCTACTTCCACGGCAACTTCATCCCGAAACGCGACCCGCGCTTCGACTGGAGCAAGCCGGTGGACGGCAGCAACCCGGCCACCGAGTGGAAGGGCCTGCACGACATCCGCGAGACGATCACCTTGTTCAATCCGGCCAGCGGCTATATCTCGAACACCAACAACTGGCCCTTCAGCAGCTCCGGCGCCAGCAGCCCCAGGCGCCAGGACTATCCGGACTACATGTGGTCGCTGCCCGAGAACGCGCGCGGCCGCCACGCCGAGCGCGTGCTCAAGGGCGCGAAGGACTTCAGCATCGACAGCCTGATCGCCGCTTCCTACGACAGCCACCTGACCGCCTTCGAGCCGCTGCTGCCTCAGCTGTTCCAGGACTACGAAGCGCTGCCGGAGACCGATCCGCGCAAGGCCCAGCTGGGCGAGCAGGTCGCGGTGCTGCGCAACTGGGACCAGCGCTACGCGGCGGCCTCGGTGCCGACCTCGCTGGCCATCTACTGGGGCCAGGACATGGTGGCGCAGCACGGCGCGCGCGCCCGCGCCCAGGGCACGCCGGCGGTGGACTTCATCACCAGCCAGCTGAACGGCGAGGAGCGCCTGGCCTCGCTGGCGCGCGCCTCTAGCAAGCTGCAGGCCGATTTCGGCGACTGGCGCACGCCCTGGGGCGAGATCAACCGCTTCCAGCGCATCAGCGGCGACATCGACCAGCAGTACGACGACAGCAAGCCGAGCTGGCCGGTGGCCTTCGCCTCGGCCAACTGGGGTTCGCTGGCGTCCTTCGGCATGGTGGCCAAGCAGAAGACCAGGCGCATCTATGGCGACCGCGGCAACAGCTTCGTGGCCGCCGTCGAGTTCGGTCCGCGCGTGCGCGCCAAGAGCATCCTGGCCGGCGGGCAGAGCGGCGATCCGCGCTCGCCGCACTTCAGCGACCAGGCCGAGATGTACAGCCGCGGCGAATTCAAGGATGTCCTGTTCTACAAGGAAGACATCGAGAAGCAGCTCGAACGGCGCTACCATCCGGGCATGTGAACCCATGAGCCTGAGCGAAAAGCAGAAAATGCTTGCCGGCCTGCCTTACCACGCCGGCGACGCGGAACTGCGGGCCGAGCAGGCGGCAGCCGCCGCCTGGCTGGCGCGCTATAACGCGGCGCTGGGCGAGCCGGTGCCGGTGTGGCAGGCGCTGCTGGCCGAGCGGGCCGCGCGCGTAGGGCAGGGCGCCGTGCTGCGCCCGCCTTTCCATTGCGACTACGGCTGGAACATCGCGTTCGGGGCGCGCGTGTTCGTCAACTTCGACTGCGTCTTCCTCGACGTCGCCCCGATCACGATCGGCGACGACACCCGCATCGGCCCCGGCGTGCATATCTACACGGCCGACCATCCGCGCGACCCCGTGCAGCGCCGCGCCGGCTTCGAATCGGGCCGGCCCGTCACCATCGGCTGCAATGTCTGGATCGGCGGCGGGGCCATCATCCTGCCCGGGGTGACGGTCGGCGACGACGCCATCATCGGCGCCGGCAGCGTGGTCACCCACGACGTGGCGGCTGGTGCGAGCGTGGCGGGAAACCCGGCCCAGGTGCTGGCCGGCGGCTAGGGCTGCTTGCTATAATCCAACTCTCATTTTTCCCATTTTTCCGCGTAGGGCAGGGCAGTGGCTAAACTCTATTTCAGGTACTCGGCGATGAACGCCGGCAAATCGACCGCACTGCTGCAGGTGGCGCACAATTACGAGGAGCAGGGCCAGCAGGTCAAGCTCTACACCGCCGCCATCGACGACCGCTACGGCGTCGGCCTGATCACCTCGCGCCTGGGCCCGCAGCGCCAGGTCGATACCTTCTCATCCGATACCAATTTCCTGGACAAGGCGCCGGACGTGGCCTGCGTGCTGGTCGACGAAGCCCAGTTCCTGTCGACGGCCCAGGTCCAGCAGCTGCACCAGCTGGCCCAGGTGCGCGGCGTGCCCGTGATCTGCTACGGCCTGCGCAGCGACTTCCGCGGCGAGCCTTTCCCCGGTTCGGCCTACCTGCTGGCGCTTGCCGACGACATCGAGGAAATCAAGAACATCTGTACCTGCGGCAAGAAGGCGACCATGAACATCCGCGTCGACACGGAAGGCCGCCGCATCAAGGAAGGCGAGCAGGTCAGCATCGGCGGCAACGAAAGCTACCGCCAGGCCTGCGGCCGCTGCTTCTATTCGACCTGATCGCGCGGCGGCTTGCCCATGGCGCTGCTGAGCGCGTTCCAGGCCTGGCCGCATGCCGACCTGCTGCTCTACCTCGCTCCTTCGGCGGCGCTGGCCTTCCTGTTCTGGATCGGCTCCAGCGCCCATCCCTTCTTCTTCGTGTTCACGGCCGCCGGCACCCTGTGCCACGAGCTGGCGCACTTCTCGGTGGGCCTGCTGACCAATGCCGAGCCGATCGGCCTGAGCGTGGTGCCGCGCCGCATTCCGCGTCCCGGCAAGGGACACAACTGGGAACTGGGTTCGGTCACCTTCGCCAACCTGCGCTGGTATAACGCGGCGCCGGCGGCGCTGGCGCCCTTGCTGGTGCTGCTGCTGCCTTTCCTGGTGGGCTGGTGGCGCACCCGGGGACAGTGGGCCTTTGAACCCCTCGACCTCGCCCTCATGTTCGTCCTGGCGCCGCAGTTCTTGTCGTTCTGGCCATCGCCGGTCGACTGGCGCCTGGCGAGCCGCTCCTGGCCTTATGTGCCGCTGCTGGCGCTGGGCCTGGGTTTCTACATTTACCATGGCCAGCTGCTCCAGCTTATCAAAGGCTAACGCATGGCTTATGCCAGCCTTAAGTTTGCACTACCGAAACGTACAATCCCGC
The DNA here is from genome assembly GCF_018119385.1 of Massilia sp. AB1. Taxonomy (NCBI): domain Bacteria; kingdom Pseudomonadati; phylum Pseudomonadota; class Betaproteobacteria; order Burkholderiales; family Oxalobacteraceae; genus Massilia; species Massilia sp. AB1. Next base: position 26,180 of record NZ_JAGKSG010000032.1, read on the forward strand.
TCTGCTTGCCAGTTCCTTCCTGTAGAATGGGCCGCAAGCGCGGTTTGACCGGTCCATGCCTGCAAGTGTCGCTGGGCCGCACCGCCACCGCAACAGTATCCGTTCGGAGAACCGAAGAATGAAGAAGCACGTGTTCATCGCCGCCCTGGCATTCGCCATGTCCGCCCATGTGGTGACCGCACAGCCCGAAAGGGACAAGGCCGTCGCCACCATCGCGCCGTCCACTCCCGCCTCCCAGATGAAGCCGATCGCGGCCCAGACCCAGGCCGCGCTGTGGGCCTCGCGCGTGCTGGGGCGCTACCACTACAAGGCGGTGCCGCTGGACGATGCGATGTCGAGCAAGATCTTCGACAACTACTTCGAATCCCTCGACAGCGAGAAGTTGTACTTCGTGCAAGGCGACGTCGACCAGTTCGCGCCGATGCGCACCAAGCTCGACGACGCCATCAACAGCGAGAACCTTACCGTTCCGTTCACGATCTACAACCTCTACCAGCAGCGCTTCACCGAGCGCATGACGTATGCACGTGAACTGCTGAAGACCAGGTTCGACTTCACTGCCGATGAGTCCCTGCAGCTCGACCGCGAGAAATCGCCCTGGGCCAAGTCCGAGGACGAGATCCGCGACCTGTGGCGCAAGCGCGTCAAGAACGACTGGCTGCGCCTGAAGCTGGCCGGCAAGGAAGACAAGGCGATCCGCGAGACCCTGGACAAGCGCTACGAGAACTACATCAGCCGCATCAAGAAGCTGAACAACGAAGACGTGTTCCAGATGTTCATGAACGCGTACGCGACCGCGATCGAGCCGCACACCAATTACCTGGGCCCGCGCTCGGCCGACAACTTCGACATCTCGATGCGCCTGTCGCTGGAAGGCATCGGCGCCGTGCTGCAGTCGCGCGACGAATACACCATCATCCGCGAGATCGTGCCGGGCAGCCCGGCCGACAAGTCGGGCAAGCTGAAGGTCGGCGACCGCATCGTCGGCGTGGCCCAGGGCAACGGTCCCTTCACCGACGTGCTGGGCTGGCGCCTGGACGACGTGGTGGCGCTGGTGCGCGGCGAGAAAGGCTCGACCGTCCGCCTGGACGTGATCCCGGGCGACGGCGGCCAGGACGCCAAGCACGTGGCCGTGTCGATGGTGCGCAAGAAGATCAGTATGGAAGAGCAGGCCGCCAAGAAGTCGATCATCAAGGTCAAGGAAAACGGCGTGGAGCGCCGCATCGGCGTGATTTCGCTGCCGACCTTCTACCTGGACTTCGAGGCGCGCCGCAAGGGCGACAAGGACTTCCGCAGCGCGACCCGCGACGTGGCCCGCATCCTTGGCGAGCTCAAGAAGGATAAGGTGGACAACGTCCTGATCGACCTGCGCAACAACGGTGGTGGTTCGCTGATCGAGGCGATCGAGCTGACCGGCCTGTTCATCGACAAGGGCCCGGTGGTCATGCAGCGCACCGCCGAAGGGCGGGTCGAGGTCGAGGCGGACACCACGCCGGGCCTGGCCTGGGATGGTCCGATGGGCGTCCTGATCAACCGCGGTTCGGCCTCGGCGTCCGAGATCTTCGCCGCGGCGATCCAGGACTACGGCCGCGGCCTGGTGATCGGCGAGCCGAGCTTCGGCAAGGGCACCGTGCAGACCCTGATCGACCTGGACCGCTTCTCGCAGAGCGAGAAAGTGCGCTACGGCGAACTCAAGATGACCATCGCGCAGTTCTTCCGCATCAATGGCGGCACCACCCAGCTGCGCGGCGTGACGCCGGACATCAAGCTGCCGGTGCTGTCGGACCTGGAGAACTTCGGCGAGTCCTCGTATGACAATGCGCTGCCGTGGGTGGCGATCAAGCCGGCGACCTACCTGCCGGCGGGCGACCTGAAGGAATTGATTGCGCCGCTGCAGAAACGTCACGAGGCGCGTATCGCCAAGGACAAGGAGTTCCAGTTCCTGCAGGAAGACATCGCCGAGGTGCTGAAGCTGCGCAAGGAGAACGCGATCTCGCTGAACGAAGCCGTGCGCCGCAAGGAGCGCGACGCCCAGGACGCCCGCGCCAAGCTGCGTGAAGCCCGCCTGGCAGGCGCCTCCGGCACCGCCGAGGACGAGCCGGCCCGTGCGCCGGGCGGCAAGGAAGCCCGCGCCAAGGTGCCGGAACCAACCAAGCCGGCCAAGTCGGTGGTGGCCCTGCGCGGTTCGCCGCGCCAGGACGACGGCCTGCAGGCCGACGAGCGCAACCTCCAGGCCGAGCTGGCAGCCGAGAAGGCCGCCAAGGACGCCAAAGACGTGCTGCTCCAGGAAGCGGCGAACATCCTGGCCGACGAGGTAGGCATGCTCAAGACCGATACCCGCATGGCCTCCCGCGCCATGCCGTATATGGCATCGACCCGGGGTAACTGACCCCGACCCGGCTTGGCCGGGTCTGAATCCCCGGGTCGCCCGGCCTGCTGAAACGGCCGCATTCGAAAGGATGCGGCCGTCTTTCTTTGCGTGGCGATCGCGATGACCGGCCGCATTCACACGCGATCTTTGTCAATAATAATTACACAATGAAACAATTCGTTGGATGTGGTCGGTCTGATAATTTCAGATAGTCATTGGTATGTTAAACACCCAACAGACGAGTCGGTACCTATCGGTTAAAGAACGTGTGTAATCAATAGGGCTACTTGCTCGAAATTAATATACTTTTGGAAGGCGGGGACGAAAAAAACGCGCTTACCGAATTGAAATGTTCGCCTAGTACAGCCATTCCCCTGCCGCGATTTCCATATGATGAGTCTGCTACAACTCAACAATAAACAACAGCGCACAATTTAACACTTGTAAAGATTGATAATTTTCCAGTTATGTTACGATAACTTTGAAGTTGCAATAAGAATAACCGCTCAACCTCAAAGGAGTTATTATCATGGCAATTCGCCGCCTTGTACTAGCAGCGCTGCTCGTCAGCGCTGGTATGGCCCAAGCAGCAGTCGTTCCGGCCGCCGCATCCTCCAATTTCCTGACTAACTGGACCAACGGCAACGGCACCGACGTGATCGCATCCGGCGCACTGTCGGACAATGTGACGCTGATTGGTGGTATCTCCCACGGCGCCAGCGCCAGCCTGGAAGACGTCCTGTTCGGCAAGGTGAGCGCCCAGCAGGCCAGCAGCAGCGGCACGCAACTGAAGTACGCCTCGGGCGTCCAGGGTAACTACCTGCTGGGCACCGACAACGGCGCACTGGCCGCACGTCTGGGCAACAGCAAGTCGGTCGTGAACACCAACGACGGCGTGACCGTCCTGGACGGCGTGACCAAGCCGGGCCTGGGCAATGGCAGCGATTTCACCCCGGCACTGGACGACATCCCTGGCAAAGGCGTGGGTCTCGACCAGAACGTGGGTGTCGACGTGGGCGTGGGTGTCGACCAGGGCGAAGGCAATGCCCAGCCGGCCGAGGTGCCTGAGCCGTCGAGCGTCGCCCTGATGCTGGCAGGCCTGGTCGGCGCCGGCTCGCTGGCCCGCCGCCGCAAGCAGTAATTCCTGGGTAAGCGTGAGCGCAGCCTGCGGGCTGCGCTTTTTTTTGGCGCTGTCACCGTTGAGTGTTGAATCTTCCTTAACTGCTGAGGTCTAACGAGGATCCATATCTCGGCGGAGGAAGCGATGAAGGACTCGACATTCAAGAAGCTGTTGGAACAGGTCGCAGTCCTAAGCAAGCGTCAACGCGAGCAGCTGCTTCAGGTGCTGCGTTCGACGGTTGGGCTGGACCGCTATTTTGCGCGTGAATCCGGCATCTCTCACCAGGCCGTCAACCTGCGCGCCGGCGAGCGTGTGCGCGGGGCAGTCCATGTCCAGAACGTCAACGCCTACCATCGCCGCGGCCGGAAATGGCTCGCCCGCTTCCATGGCGTAGCCACTCGCTACCTTCCCAACTATCTCGGATGGCGCTGGGCGCTGGATGGAAATCGCTTGGATTCGCCTGACACTCTCCTGCGAGCCGCGATTGGCATCTTCAACACTCAACGGTGACAGCGCCTTTTTTTTCGCTTGTCGTGCGCGGGTATTTCGCTGCGTGTCTAGCGCCGCCCACTTGGCGGCAATCTTGATTCATGTACAATCCTTGTGAACGATCGTGCTTTTTCGGGCGACAATAACAAGGAGACGACATGGATCTGCATTACACGGACGAGGACCTGGCCTTTCGCGACCAGGTTCGCGCCTTCCTCGATTCCCATTTGCCGCAGGACTTGCAGGAAAAGGTGCGCCAGCACCGGCGCCTGAACAAGGACGACTACGTCCGCTGGCACAAGATCCTCGCCGCCCAGGGCTGGGTGGCGCCGGGCTGGCCGAAGCAATACGGCGGCCCCGGCTGGACCCCGGTGCAGCGCCACCTGTTCGAGGAAGAATGCGCGCTGGCGGGCACGCCGCCCATCCTGCCTTTCGGCGTCAACATGGTCGCTCCCGTGATCATGGCCTTCGGCAACCAGGCCCAGAAAGATCACTACCTGCCGCGCATCCTGTCCTGCCAGGACTGGTGGTGCCAGGGTTATTCGGAGCCCGGCGCCGGTTCCGACCTGGCCTCGCTCAAGACCACGGCCGTGCGCGACGGCGACCACTACATCGTCAACGGCCAGAAGACCTGGACCACCCTGGCCCAGCATGCCGACATGATCTTCTGCCTGGTCCGCACCGATCCCGGCGTGCGCAAGCAGGAAGGCATTTCCTTCTTGCTGATCGACATGCATGCGCCCGGGGTCACGGTGCGCCCCATTATCATGCTCGACGAAGACCACGAAGTGAACGAGGTGTTCTTCGACAACGTGCGCGTGCCCGTGGCCAACCTGGTGGGCCAGGAAAATCGCGGCTGGACCTATGCCAAATACCTGCTGGGCCATGAGCGCACCGGCATCGCGGCGGTCGGCCGTTCCAAGCGCGAACTGGCCTTCGTCAAGCGCCTGGCGGCGCGCGAGCAGAAGAACGGCCGCCCGCTGATCGAGGATCCGCTGTTCGCCGCCAAGGTGGCCGGCGTCGAGATCGAGCTGATGGCGCTGGAAATCACGGTGCTGCGCGTGCTGGCGCGCGCCGACCAGGCGCCCGGGCCGGAGGCCTCGGTGCTGAAGGTGACGGGCACCGACATCCAGCAGGCCCTGACGGAGCTGATGCTGGAGGCGGCGGGCCCGATGGCCCTGCCTTTCGACCCGGCCTACCTCGAAGGCGAACGCGCGCACAGCATCGCCGGCGACGACGAGGCGGCGCCGCTCGCGCCTTACTACTTCAATTACCGCAAGACCTCGATCTACGGCGGCTCGAACGAAATCCAACGCAACATCATCACCCAGATGATCCTGGGGCTGTAAGGGGACCACGATGAACTTCGACTTCAAAGAAGAACAGCTCCAGTTCGCGGATGCGCTCAGGCGCTGGGTGGGGCGCGGCTACGACTTCGAGAAACGCCGCGCGATCGTCCGTTCGGACAGCGGCATCGACGACCGCGCCTGGGCCACCCTGGCCGAACTCGGGATGACGGCGCTGCCGGTGGCCGAGGAACACGGCGGTTTCGGCGGCTCCGCGGTCGACATGTTCGTGGTGATGCAGGAGCTGGGCCGCGGCCTGGTGGTTGAGCCCTACCTGGCCACCATGCTGGGCGCCGAATTCCTGCGCCTGGGAGGCGGCCACGGCGAGCTGCTGGCCCAGGTCGCGGGCGGCGAGCTGAAACTGGCCTGCGCGCTGGGCGAGCGCCAGTCGCGCCACGAGCTGAACGACATCGCGACCCGCGCCGAGGCGCATGACGCCGGCTGGCGCCTGGAGGGTGAAAAGAAGGCGGTCCTGCACGGCGCCGCCGCGGGTGTGCTGATCGTGTCCGCTAGGACCGGCGGCGGCCAGCGCGATGCGCAAGGCATCAGCCTGTTCGCCCTGCCTGCGGATACGCCCGGCATCACGGTGACCGGCTACCGCACCCTGGACGGCATGCGCGCCGCCGATGTGCGCCTGGAGGGCGTCCTGGCGCCACAGGCAAGCCTGATCGGCAAGGCGGGCGAGGGCGCCGCGATCCTGGAGGCGGCCGCCGACTATGGCGCCGGCCTGCTGTGCGCCGAGGCGCTGGGCGCGATGCAGGCGCTGTTCGACGCCACCCTCGATTACCTCAAGACGCGCCAGCAGTTCGGTGTCCCGATCGGCAAGTTCCAGGGGCTGCAGCACCGCATGGCCGACATGTACATGCACCTGGAGCAGGCGCGGTCGATGGCGCTGCTGGCGGCGGTGCGCCTGGCCGAAGGCGCGGACGGGGAGCGCCGGCGCGCCGTGTCGGCGGCCAAGTACCGCGTGGGCCAGGCGGCGCGCTTCATCGGGCAGCAGGCGATCCAGCTGCATGGCGGCATGGGCGTGACCGACGAACTGCCGGCCTCGCACTACTTCAAGCGCCTGTCGATGATCGAACTCACCCTGGGCGACAGCGACCACCACCTGGCGCGCTTCGCGTCCCTGCCTGGCTTCGCCCCGGAGGCGGCATGAGCAAGGTAGAAAAGACGCAATGGTATTTCGAGGATTTCCATCCCGGCCAGGAGATCGACCTGGGCGAACGGCTCGTGACCGAGGAGGAGATCGTGGCCTTCGCGCGCGACTTCGATCCCCAGCCCTTCCACGTCGACCATGAGGCGGGGGCCGCCTCGATCTACGGCACGGTGATCGCCAGCGGCTGGCACACCTGCGCCATGATGATGCGCATGGTGGTCGATGGCCTGATGTGCGCCGCCTCGAGCATGGGTTCCCCCGGCCTGGAAAAGGTGCGCTGGATCCGGCCGCTGCGTCCCGGCGACACCCTGCGGGTGCGCTACCTGACGCATGAGGTGAAGGGCTCGAACTCCAGGCCGGACCGCGGGGTGGTGTGGTCCAAGTGGATCGCCACCAACCAGCACGGCGAGGAAGTCTGCACCGTCGAGGGCATGGGCATGTTCGGCCGCCGTCCGAAGGAGGGCGCCGATGCCTAGGGTGCTGCGCTTCGAAGAACTGCCCGGCCTGGCGGGCCAGGAAGTCGCGCTCTCCGACTGGTTCGCGGTCGGCCAGGAGCGCGTCGACGCCTTCGCCGAGGCCACCGGCGACCGCCAGTGGATCCACGTGGACCCGGAACGCTGCCGGCGCGAATCGCCTTTCGGCGGGCCGGTGGCGCACGGTTTCCTGAGCCTGTCGCTGCTGCCGGCCATGCTGGACAGCGCGCTGCGCATCGAGGGCCTGCGCATGGGTCTCAACTATGGCCTGAACAAGGTGCGCTTTCCGGCGCCGCTGCCGGTCGGCAGCCGGGTGCGGGCGCGCTGGACGCTGGCGGCGGCCGAACCGGTCGCCGGCGGCCTGCAGCTGACCTGGGAGGGACTGGTCGAACGCGATGGCGCCGGAGACGGGCGGCCGGTGTGCGCCGCCGAATTCCTGGTGCGCTGTTACGGCTGAAGCGACTGGAGCTCCTGGACCGCGATCCGGTACTGGTTGCGGCCGTCGGCCTTGGCTTCGTAGAGCTGGGTGTCGGCTGCGGCGACCAGGGCTGCCGCGGCCTGGTCTTCGCCCGGCACCTGGGTCGCCAGCCCCATGCTGACCGTCAGGCGCGAGGCGGTGGGCGAGGCCGCATGCGGCAGGTTGAGCTGGGCCAGCTCGTGCTGCAGGCGGCGGGCCACGCATTCGGCGCCGGCCGCGTCCAGCTGGGGCAGCAGGATCGCGAATTCCTCGCCGCCGTAGCGGGCCACCAGGTCGTGGGTGCGGCCCGCGGCCCGGCGCAGGCCGGCCGCCACCTGCACCAGTCCCGCATCGCCGGCCTGGTGGCCGTAATGGTCGTTGTACATCTTGAAATGGTCGACGTCGACCAGGATCAGCGATACCGGCAAGCCGGCGCGCGCGCAGCGCCGCCATTCGGCTTCCAGGCGCTCGTCGAAGGCGCGCCGGTTCGCCACCCCCGTGAGCGGGTCGGTCAGGGTCAGGGCGCGCAGGGCGTCGGCCTGGCGCTTGACGGTGAGCTGGGTGCGCACCCTGGCGCGCACCACCGCGGCGTTGACCGGCTTGGTGATGAAGTCCGCCGCGCCGGCCTCCAGCGCGCGCGTCTCGTCCTCGGGGCTGGTCAGCGCGGTCACGAACATGACCGGGATGTCGCTGGTTTCCGGCGCCGCGCGCAGCGCCGCGCACACGGCGTAGCCGTCCATGTCGGGCATCACGGCGTCGAGCAGGATCAGGTCCGGATGCTGGGTGCGCGCCAGTTCCAGGGCGCGCTGGCCGTCCAGGGCGAACAGCACTTCCTGCTCGTCCTGCAGGGCGCCGTGCAGGATCTGGATATTTTCCATGGCGTCGTCGACGACCAGGATGCGCCCGTTGAGGGCCATTTCGGTCCAGCTCATGCTTGCGCCTTTCCTTCTAACAGTTCGCGTATTCGTGCGGCCGCCTCCCCGAAGCGCAGGGTGCCGACGGCTTCCGCCAGCGCGGCCGCCGCTTCCTGGCCGTAGCGCGCCGCCAGCGCGGGGCGCAGGACCTCGAACTGGGTGGTCGCCTTCATGTTGTTATTCTCCAGCAGATGCAGCAGGCGCGCCAACGCGTCCTGCAGCGCCGCGCCGCCGCCTTCCGCCGGCAGGGGCAGGGCGGCATCGCGCGTGGGGTTCTCGAGCTCGCGCGCGCCGGCGGCGGCCACGTCCAGGGCCGCGGCCAGTTCGGCCAGGCGCAGGACCACGGTCGGCTGGCCCTCGTTGCGCAGCGCCAGTTCGAGTTCGTGGGCCGCGCGCGCGACGTCGACCGCGCCCAGGTTGGCGGCGACCCCACGCAGGCGGTGCGTGGCCTGCTGCGCGGCCTGGCGGTCGCCCGCGTCGACCAGCAGGCGCAGCTCCGCCAGCGCCGCGGCGCGGCCGTCGACGAAGCGCCCGAACACCGCGGCGAAGCGCTCGAAGCTGCCGCCGAAGCGGGGCAGGGTGGCCTGCAGGTCGATGCCGGGCAAGTGGGCCGGCACCGGCATCGGCGCGGCCTGGGACGCTTCCTCCTTCCCTGTGGCGGCGCAGGGCGCGGCGGCCCGCGGCACGATGCGCGCCAGCGTGGCCACCAGTTCGTCGACGTCGATCGGCTTGGCCAGGTGGGCCTGCATGCCGGCCGCCAGCGAGCGGGCGCGGTCTTCTTCCATGGCGTTGGCGGTCATGGCGACGATCGGCAGCGCCAGGCCGGCCGCGCGGATCGCGGCCGCCGCCTCGTAGCCGTTCATCACCGGCATCTGCACGTCCATCAGCACCACGTCGTAGTCGGCGCGCTCGGCCAGCATGCTGACCGCCACCCGGCCGTTGCCCGCGATGTCGACGCTGGCGCCCGCGTGGGTCAGGATGAAGCTGGCCACTTCCTGGTTGATCGGGTTGTCCTCCACCAGCAGCACGCGCAGGCCGAGCAGGCGGGCCGCCAGCGGCGCCGCCTGGCCCGGCGCGGAGGAGGATGTGGCGTCCCCGCCGAGCAGGCGGTCGGCGGCCGCGCGCAGCGTGGTGGGCGTGAAGGGCTTGCCGAGCACCGCGCCCAGCTGCAGCTCATTCGCCAGTTCGGCCATGCGCTCGGCGTCGGGGTCGGCCACCAGCAGGCAAACGCGCGGCAGCGCCCCCGGATTGTCGGCCCGGGCGCTGGACAGCACTTCGACGCCGTCCAGGTCCGGCATGGCGGCGTCCAGGAAGGCCAGGTCGTAGCGCTGGCCGGAGCGCAGCTTGTCCAGGGCCGCCTGGCCGCCGCCGGCGCCGTCGACGCTCCAGCCATAGGCGGCGCAGGCCGCGGCCAGGGCGGCCCAGGCGCTGTGGTTGTCGTCGGCCACCAGCACCCGCAAGGGCTGGCCGGCGCCGGCCGGCAGGGGCCGCGCATCGTCGACCACCACGAAAGGCAGGGTGAAATGGAAGTCGGCTCCCGCGCCGGCGGCGCTGGTCAGGCCCAGGCGGCCGCCGGCCAGCTCCACCAGGCGGCGCGCGATCGCCAGGCCCAGTCCCGCGCCGCCGTACTTGCGGCTGGTCGAGCTGTCGCCCTGCGAGAAGGCCTCGAACATGCGCGCCTGCTGCTCGGGCGCGATGCCGATGCCGGTGTCGCGCACGGAAAAGCCCAGCTCTACCTGGTCGGCGGCGCGCTTGACGACGCGGATCGACAGCACGATCTCGCCGCGCTCGGTGAACTTGACGGCGTTGCCCACCAGGTTGAGCAGGACCTGCTCCAGGCGCATCGGGTCGCCCAGCAGGGTCGCCGGAACATCGGGCGCCACCGCGAACACCGGCTCCACGCCCTTGGCCCAGGCATTCGGCGCGGTGATCACCGCGATGCTGGCCAGCAGGCTGTCGACCGCGAAGGGCGTACGCTCCAGCACCAGCTGGCCGGACTCGATGCGCGAGAAGTTGAGCAGGTCGCTGAGCATGCCCAGCAGCGAGCGGGCCGCGGTTTGCATGCGCGAGACGTAGCCGCGCTCGCGCCGGCCCAGCTGGCCTTCTTCGAGCAGGCGCGCCAGCCCGACGATGGCGTTCATCGGCGTGCGCAGCTCGTGGCTCATGTTGGCCAGGAACTCGCCCTTGGCGCGGCTGGCCGCCTCGGCCTGGTGCAGGGCGCCGACCAGCTGGGACTGGACGTGCTTGAGGTCCGTCACGTCGGTATGCAGCATGTAGAAGCCGCGCACCTGGCCGGCGTCGTCGACCTCCGGAATGAAGTTGCTGAGCGCCTGGATGATGGCGCCGCCCGGCTTGGACAGGGTGCGCTCGAAGGTCTGGGGCGCGCCGGTGAGGACGGCTTCCAGGAAGGGCTTCACCTGCGCCAGCTGCTCGGCCGGCAGCAGCTCGGCCGCGGTGCGGCCCAGCACGTCCTCCTCGCTGCGTCCGAGCCAGTCCAGGTAGGGGCGGTTGGCGAAGCGGCAGCGCTGCTGCGCGTCCCAGTAGCCGACCAGGGCCGGCAGGTTGTCGGTGACGGTGCGCAGGAAGCGTTCGCGCTCGGCCAGCTGGGCGCTGGCGGCGTGCAGCGCGGCCTCCGCCTCGACCCGGGCGCTGATGTCGCGGATGGTGGCCGCCATCATGCCCGCGCCGCCGATATCGATCCGGCTCAGGAGCACGTCGGCATGGAACAGGCTGCCGTCGGCGCGGCGGTGCAGCCATTCGAACTGGCAGCGCCCGGTGTCGATGGCGCGCCGCATGTATTCCATCGCCGCTTCCGCCGTCGGGCGGCCGTCGCCCTGGAAGGGTGGTGAAGTGCTGACCGGCGATTCATTGAGCAGGGCGTCGACGCCGGGATAGCCGAACAGGTCGGCCGCCGCCTGGTTGGCGCTGACGTAGCCGGCCCCGAAGGCGATCAGGACCTGAGCGTCGCTGGAACCCTCGAACAGCACCCGGAACATCTCTTCGTTGTCGCGGTTGCGCTGTTCCTGGCGCTTGCGCTCGGTGATGTCGAGCACCACCGCGTTCACGCCCATCAGCTGGTGTTCGGGGCCCCACACCGGGTAGTAGCTGGAGATCCAGTGGCGCGTCTGTCCCGGCGTGGCCGGGACTTCGCCGGTGGCTTCTACTTCGAGCAGCGGACGGCCGGTCTCGAGCACCTTGCGGTAGCCGACCTCGAACTCGCTCCCCACCGGGCCCAGGAGCTCGGGCAGGGTGTGGCCGATATGCTCGCGCGCGGACAAAGCGTTGATCTCGGCCAGGTAGTCGTTGATCATGACCACCCGCATGTTCGTGTCCATGAAGCACAGGCCGACCGGGGCCGAGGCGTAGACGATCTCCAGCTGGGCCTTGGAGCGGGCCAGTTCGGCGGTGCGCTCGTCCACCAGGGTCTCGAGGCGGGTGCGGTAGGCCTGCAGCTCGGCGTCGACGCGCTGCAGCGAGCGCGCCACCTTGTCGACCTCGTCGATCTCGGGCGGCGGCAGGGCCAGGGGCTCGCCGCGGCCCAGGCTCTCGGCCGGCTCGGCCAGGTCGCGAACGGCGCGCGCGATGGCGCCGCCCAGGGCCCGCGCCAGCCCCAGGCTGATGATCAGCAGGACGGCGATCGCGATCACGGTGGTGGCCAGGGAATGGCCGAGCAGCTCGCGCGCCGCATTGGTCGGGTAGCGGATCGCGACCACCCAGCCGTGCTTGGGCGAGCGCGCGTAGGCCGCGAAGCCCGCCTCCTCCCCGCTGCCCAGCAGAACGGTGCCGCGCCCGTCGCGGGCCAGCCGTTCCGCCAGGGCCGGCGCCATGGGCGCGCCCACGTGGGCGCTGGGGTCGCTGCTGCGCGACACCATCAGCAGGCGCTTGTCGTAGATTTCCGCGGCCCAGCCGTCCGGCAGGTGCTGGCTTTCGAGCAGTTCGGTCAGCCTGCGCGGCCGCAGCAGCACCGACAGGACATAGCGCACCTTGCCATCGATCCAGACCGGCACGTCCACCGACAAGGCGTAGGGCTGGTCGCCTTCCGCCCGGTGCAGCCCCGAGGCGATGGAATCCCCGGTGGCGAACACGCGCCGGATGTCGTCCGGATTGCCGAGCAGGGGCAGGGGCGCGCCATAGGAGTAGCGCGTGTGGAGCAGGGGCACCGCGCCGGGGCCGCTGAGCATGAAGCCCTGGGCCGGGAATTCCGGGCGCAGCAGCAGGCGCGCGGCGGCATGGAAGGATTCGAGTTCGCCCCTGGCCAGCGTCGGCGAATTCGCCAGCACCCGTGCCGCCGTCTCGCCGCTGTCGAGGTCACGGTCGACCGCGGCGGCCAGCACCTCGGCCACGGTCTGGGCGTCGTCCGACACGTGCGAACGCTCCCGCACCGCCGCGTCCCGGGCCAGGGCGATGTAGCCGATCAGGATCGGCAGCGCGCAGGCCAGGACCAGGGTGTAGAGCTTGGAGCGTATCGTCGGCAGCGAATGGCGTGAGAACGGCAACGGGCCTCCCCGGGGCGAAGCGGCTTGGGCGCCGCGATGCCCCATGGTAGCTGAGCTCAGTCACCATGCATAGCGGCGTCCCGCATGGCCCCCGCCGGCCCGGCTCAGCCGTGCCTGCCCAGCTCCAGCTTGGCGATGGCGTTGCGATGCACCTCGTCGGGGCCGTCGGCCAGGCGCAGGGTGCGGTTGGCCGCCCACTGGTAGGCCAGCGGGAATTCCTCCGAGACCCCGGCCGCGCCATGGGCCTGGATGGCCCAGTCCAGCACGTCCTGGGCTACGGTGGGCGCCAGCACCTTGATCATGGCGATTTCCATCTGGGCCACCTTGTTGCCGACCGTGTCCATCATGTAGGCGGCCTTCAGGGTCAGCAGGCGTGCGGTGTCGATGCGGATGCGGCTCTCGGCGATGCGCTCGCGCCAGACGCCCTGGTCGGACAGCTTGCGCCCGAAGGCCACCCGGCTGCCAAGCCGCCGGCACATCAGTTCGAGGGCTCGTTCGGCCACCCCGATGGCGCGCATGCAGTGGTGGATGCGGCCCGGTCCCAGGCGGCCCTGGGCGATCTCGAAGCCGCGCCCTTCGCCCAACAGCATGTTGGCCGCCGGCACCCGCACGTTCTCGAACAGGATCTCGCAGTGGCCGTGGGGCGCGTCGTCGTAGCCGAACACGGGCAGGGGCCGCAGCACGGTGATGCCTTGTGTATCGGCCGGGACCACGATCATCGACTGCTGGCGGTGGCGTTCGGCCCCGGGGTCGGTCTTGCCCATCACGATATAGACGCGGCAGCGCGGATCGCCCGCGCCCGAGATCCACCATTTGCGGCCGTTGATCACGTAGTCATCGCCGTCGCGCTCGATGCGGGTGGCGATATTGGTCGCGTCCGAGGACGCCACGTCCGGTTCGGTCATGGCGAAGGCCGAGCGGATCTCGCCGCGCAGCAGCGGTTCGAGCCAGGCCTGCTTCAGGTCTTCGCTGGCGTAGCGCTCCAGGGTTTCCATGTTGCCGGTGTCCGGCGCCGAGCAGTTGAAGACTTCCGGCGCCCAGGGCACCCGGCCCATGATCTCGCACAGCGGGGCGTAGTCGAGATTCGACAAGCCTTCCGGCGCACGGCGCGAGCGCGGCAGGAACAGGTTCCACAGCCCGGCCTGGCGGGCGAGGGGCTTGAGGCGCTCGATCAGCTCCACCGGCTGCCAGCGGTTGCCGGCGGCGCCGTTGCGCGCGACCGCCTCGCCGAAGGCGGCCTCAACGGGGTAGATGTGCTCGTCCATGAAGGCGAGCAGGCGGCTGCGCAGTTCTTCGCAGCGGGGCGAGTAGGCGAAATCCATGTGTTCTCCAGTTCAGCTCGCGCTGCGCGAGGCGAAGCGCCACGCCATCTCGGCCATCGGGCGCGCGGCCTTTCCGTTTTCCAAGGCCGCGGCGCTGGACGCGGTCCCGTCGACATAGCGCTTCATGATGCCCTGCATGATCCCGGCCAGGCGGAACATGTTGTAGGCCAGGTAGAAGTCGAAGTCTTCCTCGCGGATGGTCTTGCCGGTCCGCTCGCAGTAGCGCGCCACGTAGTCGCGCAGCGCGGGGATGCCGAGGGCCGCCAGGTCCAGGCCCGCGATGCCGCGGAACTGGCCCGGCGGGATGTGCCAGCTCATGCAGTGGTAGGAAAAATCGGCCAGCGGATGGCCCAGGGTCGACAGCTCCCAGTCCAGCACGGCCAGGATGCGCGGCTCCGTCGGGTGGAAGATCAGGTTGTCGAGGCGGTAGTCGCCGTGCACGATGGCGGTGTCGTCGCCGGGCGGGATGTGGGCCGGCAGCCATGCCATGAGCCGGTCCATGGCCTCGATCGGCTCGGTCATCGAGGCCTGGTATTGCCTGGTCCAGCGTTCGATCTGGCGCGCGAAGTAGTTGCCGGGCTTGCCGTAGTCCTGCAGGCCGATGGCCGCGTAGTCGATGGTATGCAGCTGCGCGATGACGCGGTTTTGCTCGTCGTAGATGGCGGCGCGTTCCTCCGGCGCCATGCCGGGCAGGGACTGGTCCCACAGCACCCGGCCCTCGACATGCTCCATGACGAAGAAGGCGCGCCCGATCACGACTTCGTCGGTGCACAGGGCGAACTGGCGCGGCACCGGGAAGGCGGCGCCGTGCAGCGCGGACATCACGCGGAATTCGCGTTCGATCGCGTGGGCCGAGGGCAGCAGTTTGGCGGCCGGGCCGGGCTTGGTGCGCAGGACGTAGCGCTGGCCGCCTGCACGCAACAGGAAGGTCGGGTTGGACTGGCCGCCCTTGAACTGCTCGGCCTCGAGCGGGCCGCCGGGATAGCCGTCGACATGCGCGCGCATCCAGGCGTCGAGCGCTTCCGTGTCGAAGCGCTGGCGCTCGGACACCGGTTTGGTTCCCATCATGTTTTCGAACATCGTGTCTCCGCTTATTTTGGTAGATCGGATTGCCTTGGAAAGGCACGCGCGTACTATTTTTAGACCGAATGAAAACGGCTTCAGCGTCCTTTCCGGTATTGCTCGAACAATTGTTCCATCGTCGTGGTGCGCGCCCCCGGCTGCAGCGGCCCCGGCGGGACGTAGTTGACGAAGCGGACCACCCAGTCGTGCGAGTCGCCGCCGACGTCGAGGGCATTAATGCAGCCGGCCGCCTGGGACAGGCCGCCCAGGAACAGGCGCTGGCCGGTGAGGGCGAGGGACAGGATGGCGCAATTGACGCCGCCGTGCAGGACCAGCAAGGCCGTGTCCCAGTCCTGTTCGGCGCGCAGCCTGCTTACCGCCGGGTGGACCCGGTCCATCATCTCGCCCACCGATTCGCCGCCCAGGAAGCGCTGCTGTTCGTCCACCAGGCCGTCGAAGGCGCCGGTAAAGGCGCGGCGCAGTTCGGCCGTGGGAATGCTGGACAGGCGCCCGCCGCGGATTTCATGCAATTCGGGCCAGACCTCGATCTCGACCGGCTGCCCTGCGATGGCCAGCACCCGCTGGGCGGTCTGGATCGTGCGCGGCAGGCCGGAAACGATGACCCGGTCGAAGCGCACCCCGGCATCGGAGAAGGCATGGCCGGCAGCGTCCGCCTGGGCGCATCCGGTCTCGTTCAGGGGCACGGTCTCGGGCAGGAAGGGCTTGCCGCTGTCGTCGAAGTAGGTGACGCTGCCGTGCCGCATCAGGTAGATGCGGCGCCGTTCGCCTGGGGCGCTGTCATGCATCGGGACTCCCATATTCGGCAAGTTCTTGCCGGGTTAGATATGCAATTTGGCCATCTTACACCGCGGGTATGGATGAGCGAGGCGAATCCGAGACAAAATTGCGCCGTCGAGAGGATGCCAACGGTCAATTTGCATGCTTTCTGGCATAAAATTGTGCCCGCGAAACATAACTCTCAAGGGGTGCCATGGCAAGGCCAGAAAAAGTCCGTCTCGGCGAAGTGCTGATGCAGCAGAAGCTGTTGAGCGAGGAACAGCTCAACCAGGCGCTGGCGGACCAGAAGCGCACCGGCCGCAAGCTCGGCCGCGTGTTCGTGGAAAGCGGTTTCGTGACCGAGGACCAGATCTCGGGCGCGCTCGCACGCCAGCTGAACATCCCTTACATCAATCTCAAGTTCTACAACATCAACGCCGACCTGGTGCGCCTGCTGCCGGAGACGGCCGCGCGCCGCTTCCGCGCGCTGGTGCTGGAAGACCGCCGCGAGACCATGCTGGTCGGGGTGTCCGACCCGACCGACCTGTTCGCCTACGACGAGATCGCGCGCCTGATCAAGAAGGGCGTGGAGCTGGCCGTGGTCAACGAGACCGAGGTCCTGGCCGCGATCGACCGCATCTACCGCCGCACCGGCGAGATCACCGGCCTGGCGCGCGAGGTCGAGGCCGACCTGGGCGACACCTCGATCGACTTCGGCGCCCTGGCCGCCAATCCGGGCCTGGAAGAGGCGCCCATCGTCAAGCTGCTGCAGTCGGTGTTCGACGACGCGGTGCAGGTGCGCGCATCCGACATCCACATCGAACCGCAGGACGGCCGCCTGGCGATCCGCTTCCGTATCGACGGCGTGCTGCACCTGCAGACCGAGGCCGACCTCAAGGTCGCCACGCCGCTGGCGCTGCGCCTCAAGCTGATGGCGGACCTGGACATCTCTGAAAAGCGCCTGCCCCAGGACGGCCGCTTCGCGGTCAAGGTGCGCAACCAGCGCGTCGACGTGCGTATCTCGACCATGCCCACCCAGTACGGCGAATCGGTGGTCATGCGTCTGCTGAACCAGGTCGGCACCACCCTGCGCCTGGACGCCATCGGCATGCCGGCCAGGATCGTGGAGCGCTTCCGCAGCATCGTGGCGCGCCCGAACGGGCTGGTGCTGGTGACCGGCCCCACCGGCTCCGGCAAGACGACCACCCTGTACAGCGCGCTGGCCGAGCTGAACTCGGTGGAGAAGAAGCTGATCACCGTCGAGGACCCGGTCGAATACCGCCTGCCGGGCATCAACCAGGTGCAGGTCAACGACAAGATCGAGCTGACTTTCGCGCGCGTGCTGCGCTCCGCGCTGCGCCAGGACCCGGACATCGTCCTGGTCGGCGAGATGCGCGACCAGGAAACCGCCCAGATCGGCCTGCGCGCCGCCATGACCGGCCACCTGGTGCTGTCGACCCTGCACACCAACGACGCCGCCTCGACGCCGCTGCGCCTGATGGACATGGGCGTACCGCGCTATATGGTGAGCGGCTCGCTGCAGGCCGTGCTGGCCCAGCGCCTGGTGCGCGTGATCTGCGAAAGCTGCACCGTTCCCTACGAGCCCGAGGCCAGCGAAGTGAACTGGCTGCGCGCGGAACTGGGCGAGCACGCCGCGACCACCCGCTTCTACCACGGCAAGGGCTGCTCGCACTGCAACGGCACCGGCTACCGCGGCCGCACGGGCGTCTACGAACTGCTCGAGATGACGCGCGCCGTGACCGAAGCGGCCAACCACCCCGATCCCTCGCATTTCCTGAAGGTGGCGCACGCCGAGATGCAGGGCCAGACCCTGCGCCGCCACGCGGTCTTCCTGGCGGTGAAGGGGCGCAGCACCATCGCCGAGGCGATGCGGGTCAGTAACCAGCAAGACGACTGATGCCTTTCTTCGCCTATAAAGGCCGCGACGGGCGCGGCGAACTGACCCAGGGGGTGCTGGAAGGCGCCGACAGCTCCGCCATTGCAGATCTGCTGTTCGGCAACGGCATCACGCCCATCGAGATCACGCCCAGCCGCACGGGGCCGGGCGCCGCCGGCGGCGCCCAGGGCTCGCTGCTGGCGCGCTTCACCGAGAAGAAGGTGACCTCACTGGACGTGCAGCTGTTCAGCCGCCAGATCTACACCCTGCTCAAGTCCGGCGTGCCGATTATGCGCGGCCTGGCGGGCCTGCAGGAATCGGCGGTCAACAAGTCCTTCGCCAGGGTCATCAAGGACCTGCGCGAGTCGCTCGACTCCGGCCGCGAACTGTCCGCGGCCATGATGCGCCACCCGGAATGCTTCTCGGCCTTCTACCTGTCGATGGTGAAGGTGGGCGAGATGACCGGCCGCCTGGAAGAGGTCTTCCTGCGCCTGTTCGACCACCTGGAATTCGACCGCGACATGCGCGAGCGGGTCAAGACGGCGCTGCGCTACCCGACCTTCGTGGTGATCGCGATGGCGATCGCCATGGTGATCGTGAACATGTTCGTGATTCCGCAGTTCGCCACGGTGTTCAAGTCCTTCAACGCCCAGCTGCCGCTGATGACGCGCATCCTGCTGGGGACCTCGGAATTCACGGTGGCCTACTGGCCGGCGATGGCGGCCATGCTGCTGGGCGCCGTGTTCGGCTTCCGCTCCTGGATCGCCACCACCCGCGGGCGCCTGGTCTGGGACCAGAAGAAGCTGCGCATCCCGATCGCCGGCAAGATCATCCACAAGGCCACCATGGCGCGTTTCGCGCGCAGCTTCGCGCTGTCGATGCGCAGCGGCGTGCCGATCGTGCAGGCCCTGACCGTGGTCTCGCAGACCGCCGACAACGCCTACCTGAGCATGCGCATCGAGCAGATGCGCGACGGCGTCGAACGCGGCGAGAGCATCCTGCGCACCTCGGTCGCGGCGAATGTGTTCACGCCCATCGTGCTGCAGATGATCGCCGTGGGCGAGGAATCGGGTTCGCTGGACGACCTGATGGACGAGATCGCGCAGATGTACGAGCGCGAGGTCGACTACGAGCTCAAGACCCTGTCCGCCCAGATCGAGCCGATCCTGATCACCTTCCTGGGCGTGATGGTGCTGGTGCTGGCGCTGGGTATCTTCCTGCCGATCTGGGACCTGGGCAAGGCCGCCCTGCATGGCGGCAAATGATGCGGCCGCGGCGCGCCGGCGGGGCGACCCGCTTCGAATTCGCGGTGTGCGCCATCCTGGTGGCCGTGCTGACGGCTGCGCTGCTGGCGCGCCTGCTGGCGTGGCGCGAGCAGTCCGAGCGCACCGCCGCCTACCACGTGGTGGCGTCGCTGCGCACCGCCTTGGCGGCGAAAGCGGCGCAGGTCGGGATGACCCAGGGCGAGCAGGGGATTCTTGCTTTAACACAAGAAAATCCGATGACCTGGCTCAGCAGGATGCCGGCCAACTACCTCGGCGAATACTATTCGCCCGACCCGCGGAGCCTGCGGCGCGGTGCCTGGTTCTTCGACCGGACCGATAAAACAGTCAACTATTTGCTTGGGAACGACACTTTTTCTTCCGGGACATCAAACTTGCTTAAGTTCAAGGTAGAATTGTCCCGCACCTCTGATCCATCCGGCATAAACGCGCAGCACGGCGGGCGGAACAGGAATCCAGGCGCACTGGTCATCGGCGAAGTCGGGACCGGACGCCAACACTAACCAAAGAACGCGGATTCCATCCGCACCACCTCAACGGAGAGAAAAACGATGAACAAATTCAACACCAAGGGCGCGCAGGGCGGCTTCACGCTGATCGAGCTGATCGTCGTGATCGTGATCCTGGGCATCCTGGCCGCCACCGCGCTGCCGAAGTTCGCCAGCCTGGGCGGCGACGCACGCATCGCCAGCCTGAACGCGGCCAAAGGCGCCATGACCGCCACCGCATCGATGGCGCACGGCAAGTGGCTGATCAACCCGAGCATCACCAAGGTGGCCGTCGAGGGCACCGACGTCAACATCACCAACGGCTATCCGGCTGCGACCAAGAACTTCGCCATCGCCTCGGGCCTGAACGACACCGACTACAAGATCGACGTGTCGGGCACCACCGTGACCGTCACCCCGATCAGCGTGTCGACCCACGCCACCCTGAAGACCACCTGCAACGTGGTCTACACCGAAGTGACGACCGCCGGCGGCGTGCCGACCTACGCGCTGGCTGCCAATACCCAGTGCGAATAAGCCCCAGCGTGTAATCTTTCCGGCGAGGCTGCATTGCGCAGCCTCGCCGCTTCATTTCAGGAGCAGCATGGATCTCAGCCTTCGCCCGAACCGGCGGCAAGCCGGTTTCACGCTGATCGAACTGATCGTCGTGATCGTCATCCTCGGCATCCTCGCGGCGACCGCACTGCCGAAATTCGCCAGCCTCGGGGGCGACGCGCGCGTGGCCAGCCTGCAGGCCGCGCGTGGCGCGCTGAGCGCCTCGGCCGCCATGGTCCACGGCAAATCGCTGATCCGGCCGGCCGACACCTCGATCGATGTCGAAGGCACGGCCGTCGCCATCGTCAACGGCTATCCGAAGGCGAGCAAGGCCTTCGCCACCGCGGCGGGTCTGGGCGACGGCGATTACCTGATCGAGGAAAACAAGGACGAGCTGACGGTCACGCCGCGCAGCGTGGCGGACAATCCGACGCTCGCCGCGACCTGCTTCATCAGCTATGCGGCGCCGACCGCCGCCAACCAGCCTCCGGTCCTGCAGCAGGCCGCGGATCCGCTGGTCTGCGAATAAGCCCGGGACCGGCGTAGCGTGGGCGGCCAGCTCCCCATTTCCCGCTTCCAGCCGCGCCCGGCGCGCGGCTTCACGATGGTCGAACTGATCGTCGTGATGGTCCTCATCGGCATCCTGGCGGCCGTCGCCGCCAGCCGTTTTTTCGACCGCACCGGCTTCGACGCCGACGGCTTTGCGGAACAGAGCCGCGCCTTGCTGCGCTACGCCCAGAAGGCCGCGATCGCGCGCAACGCGCCGGTCTTCGTGCAGCTGGACGACAACCGCATCGCCCTGTGCTACAGCTCGCCGCGCAACTCCCCCCAAGGCAACTGCGACCCCACCCAGCGCGTGCCCGCGCCGGGCGGCCAGATCGGCGGCGGCGCCACCGAGGCCCAGTGCCAGGCGCCCGGCTGGTTCTGCATCGGCCGGCCCGAGGGCGTGCAGCTCGCCTTGTCCGAGCCGATGACCGAATTCAGCTTCAACGCGCTCGGCAGCCCGGTGGCCGCCGGCGGCTTCGGCGGCCTGACCCTGACCATCACCAGCAAGGGCGAATCGCGCACGGTGTCGGTGGTCCAGGAGACCGGTTATGTGCAGTAAGACCGCGCGTGCCCGCCAGGCGGGCCTGACCCTGATCGAGATGATCATGTTCATCATGATCGTCGGGGTCGCCCTGGCCGCCGTGATCGGCGTGCTGAACCTGAGCACCAAGGGCAGCGCCGACCCGCTGCGGCGCAAGCAGGCGCTGATGATCGCCGAAGGCTTGCTGGAGGAAGTCCAGCTGGCCAAGTTCACCTGGTGCGACCCGACCTCCGGCAACGCCGGCGACGAGAACGTCAGGAGCAGCGCCGACTGCAACCTGGCCGAGAACTGGGGCCCGGAAGCGGGAGGCGAAAGGCCGCACGACAACGTCAACGATTACGTCAGGGCGGCTGCCCAGGCCGAGGCCAGCTTCAACAATGGCGCCGGCGTGCTGACCGATGCGAACGGAGACGCGATGAACGTGGCCGGTTATACCGCCACGGTGAGCGTCATCCCCGAATCGATCGGCGGCATCCCCGTCGCGAACACCACCTCGGCCGACAGCGACGTGCTGCGCATCCGGGTCGAGGTCCGTTACGACCAGGAGTCCGTCGTGCTCGACGCCTACCGCACTCGCTACGCGCCGGGCTTCCTATGAACCGGCCAGCCCCGCGCCGCGCACGCGGCTTCACCCTGGTCGAGGCCATCCTCGTCATCGTCATCATCGGCGTGATCGGCGCCATCGTGGCGGTCTTCATCCGCGCCCCGGTCCAGGGCTATGCCGACAGCGCGGCGCGCGCCGCCGCCACCGACGAAGCCGACCTTGCGCTGCGCCGCATCGCGCGCGACTTGCGCCTGGCCCTGCCCAACAGCGTGCGCGTGAGCGACGACGGGGCCGCGGTCGAGTTCCTGCAAACCACGACCGGCGGGCGCTACCTGACCCTGGACGACGGCGTGGCGGCCATGCCGGTCCTCGATTTCGACGACGCCGCCCAGACCCGCTTCACCGTGGTCGGCGGGACCATGCGCCCGATCGAGCGCGGCGACTTCATCGTGGTCTACAACCTGGGCGGCGGCGCGGTGCCCTCGGACGCCTACCTGTATCGCCAGGGCGCTCCCGACAACAACATCGTGCGGGTGGCCAGCGTCGACTACTCCACGCCCAACCACCCGGTCGTCACCATGGAAAACAATGCCTTCGCGCTCCAGGCGACGCCGATGCGCTCGCCGAGCAACCGCTTCCAGGTGGTGAGCGGGCCCATCACCTACGCTTGCGAGACGGGGCGCGACGGCAGCGCCGAGCTGGTGCGCTACTGGGGCTATCCGATCGACGCCAGCCAGAACCTGCCGCCGCAGGGCACGCCGCAGCGCGCCGTGATCGCCTCGCGGGTGGCGGACTGCAGCCAGGTGTTCCGATACGGCAGCGACGTCACGCGCCGCAGCGCGCTGGTGATCCTGAATTTGTCGCTGCGCCTGGCCAACGACCGGGACAGCCAGGTGCGCCTGGTCAACCAGGTTCACGTGGACAATACGCCATGACGAAGCATTTCCGCACTCTGCGCCGCCAGGCCGGCGTCGGCCTGGTCACCGCGATCTTCCTGCTGGTGGTGCTGGCTGGCCTGGGCGCCGCCGCCGTCACTTTGTACAGCGCCCAGGAGGCCAGCTCGAGCATCGATATGGAAGGAGCCAAGGCCTACCAGGCCGCGCGCGCGGGAATCGAGTGGGGCTTGTACGAACAGCTGCGCCAGAACCGCTGCGCTGCGCGCACTTCCTTCGGCTTTCCGGACACTACCGTGCTGGCGAGCTTCCGCGTGACGGTGAGCTGCCAGGCCATCGACGGCCTGGCCGACGAGGAAGGCGCGGCCGTGGCGCAGACCCGGCGCTGGCGCATCGGCGCCGTCGCCTGCAACCAGCCGGTGCAGGGGGAGTGCACGGCCCAGACCACAACCACGAACACCAGTCCCGACTACGTCCAACGCAGGCTCGAGGTAGAGATATGAACACGCTGCTGAACTTCACCCGCATCGCCTTGTGCGCCGGCGCCTTCGCCTGCGCCGGCCAGGCCGCCGCCGCTTCGCTGGCGCTGGCCAAGTCCTTCGAGGGGAATGTGAACTTCGCCGGCACCCAGGCCAGCCTGCAGTCCAAGACCAACGGCGCCAAGGCCTGCGACCTGGCTTCGAGCGCCTCGGCCGGCATCAGCCTCCCGTCGGAGGCGAACGTGGTCTCCGCCACCTTGTACTGGGCGGGATCCGGCTCCATCGATCCGCAGGTGCTGCTCAACGGCGCCGTGGTCACCGCGCCGGCCGAGCGCCGCTATTCCTCGACCATCGACGGCCTGAGCTATTTCGCGGCCGCCGAGGATGTGACCGAGCTGGTCCGGGGCAAGGCCTCCTTCACCTTCGGCGGCCTGTCGGTATCGACCGGCGCCGCCTACTGCTCGAACAAGCCCAAGGACAACGCGGTCCTGGCCGGCTTCTCGCTGGTGGTGGTGTATTCGCACCGGCTGGAGAAGTACCGCACCGTCAACCTGTACGAAGGCTTCCAGGCCTTGCGCAACACCAGCGTCACCGTCCCGATGCGCGACTACAAGCCGCGCACGACCACCGGCGATTCCGGCCGCTTCGGCTACATCGTGTGGGAGGGTGACAAGACCGGCCAGCAGAAGGGCGACTGGGTCAGCTTCGCCGGGCAGGTCCTGCAGTATTCTCCCTTCGCGCAGAAGGACAATGCCTTCAATTCCAAGAGCAGCGCCAACAGCGACGAAAACTCGCCCGGCATCGACTTCGACATCTTCGATCTGGCGCGCCTGCCTGCGTCGGCGAGCGAGGCCAACGCGGTGTTCACCACCGAATCCGACCGCGTGCTGCTGAGCAGCGCGATCGTCGCGCTGCCGTCCATGCCGGCCGACCTGAGCATCCAGAAGACCGCGTCCGGCGACTACAAGCTCGGCAGCGAGATCAAGTACACGCTGGCGGTGTCGAACCTGGGCACGCGCGCCGACAGCCAGGTCAAGGTGGTGGACGTCCTGCCGGACACGCTGAGCTATGTGTCGGCCGCCGGCGCCGACTGGACCTGTTCGGTGAGCGGCAAGGCGGTCAGCTGCAGCTACAACAAGGCGCTCGAGCCGGGCGCCTCGGCCAGCGTGGTCCTCACGGCGAAGATCGCGGCCGAGGGAAAGATTTCCAACACGGCCGAGGTGAGCGGCACGGCCGATGGCGTGCCCGGCAATAACCGCTCGACCGCCGCCGGCGACACCGGCGGCGGCGCGGTCGGCAAGGATCCCTGGGTGTTCACGGTCGGCGAATGCGCGCCGGATACCGCGATCAAGCCCTCGGGCGAAGGCTGCGCGCTGTTCACCGGCCCGCTCACGGCCGGCGAAAGCCGGGCGATCTTCCTTACCCGCTCGGTGGACGGGGTGGCCAAGGCGGTCAGTACGAGCGCCAGCACCTCGGTGCTCGGCCACTTCGCCCTGGAGTGCAACAATCCCGCGACCACCGCCGGGGTCAAGCCGCGCATCAGCAACCTGAGTCTGCCGGAGTGCGTGCAGAACGGCACGCTCACGCTGGACGGCTCGAACGCCTTGTACGCCAGCGTCACCTTCGAGGCCAACAAGGCCTCGCGCCAGATCACCTTCCAGTACAACGATGTCGGCCTGGTCAGCCTGCGCATGGTCGAAAACGGCGGCAAGGCCGCCAAGGCCGCCTTCGTGGTGCGCCCCGACAGCATCAAGGCGGCCTACACGCGCGCGTCCGACGGCCTGGCCAATCCTGGCTCCAGCACCCTGGCGGGCGCCGGCTTCGCCGAAGCGGGCGAAGGCTTCCGGGTGACGGTGACCGCCTACGGAATCGGCCTGGCCGACCCCTTGAAGAGCTTCGGCCGCGAAACCGGCGAGACCGCGCCGGCCGCCATCCTGGCAGTCAATGCCGCCGGCGGCGAGACCGAGCAAAAGCTGCTGCAGCAGCAGGGCGCCTGGAGCCATGTAGCGACCGCGAACGGCGGCACCCTGGTCGGCAGCTTCTCCTGGAACGAAGCGGGCGCCGCCAGCCTGGCGCCCAGGCTGGAAGGCTATCTCGGCATCGACCGCACCCTGCTGGGCAGCCGCGAACTGGTCGGCCGCTTCTATCCCGCCTACTTCAGGACCAACACCGAACTCGGCTTCGAGTGCGCGAAGCGCATGGGCTGCCCGCAAACGGGGACCAACCCGGTCACCCGCGCATCCTTCTCGAGCCAGGACTTCGGCGTGCTGGTGCGCGCCTTCGGCCGCAACGGCGAGCTGCAGCGCTTCAGCGGCGACCTGGTGCCGGATATCAAACTGGGCGCCGCCGGCGCGCCCGGCGCGGATACGCTGCTGACCGGCCTGCGCGATCCCGGGCAGGACAAGCGCCTGCTCGAGCGCGAGGTCAGCTACCAGCTGGCCGTCCCTTACGACGCCACCCAGGACCGCGGCGCCAAGTGGACCGCTCCGACCGCGGTCTACCTGCGCGCCAGCGTCGAGGACCAGCGCGCCATGCCGGGTGGCCCGGCGCGCATCGTCATCACCTCCGACCGCGACGCCGATTCGATCGAGGGCGGGATGATGATCCTGAATGGCCGCCTGCTGGTGGTGAACACCCTCGGCACGCCGCTGATGAAGACCCCGGTGCCGCTGCGCGCCCAGTACTGGACCGGCCAGGTCTGGGAGCACAACGGCGTCGTCGACGAGGCCGATCCGGGCAAGGGCGCGGTGCAGTTCTCGGGCTGCACCCGCAGCCTGCGCTTGAGCGCGACCGCGCCCGGCGGCGATTGCAACCGGAGCATCGTAACCCTGGCCAGCGGCGCGAGCCCCGACTCGGTCGACCTGCCGGCCATCGCCGACGGCAAGGGCGTGCTGGTGCTGGGAGCCGTGCCGAACACGGCCAGCGGCAACGTCGACATCCTCGTCAAGGGCTATGAATGGTTACCCAGCACCTTCGGGCGCGTGACATTCGGGCAGTTCAAGAGCCCCGTAATCTACGTCCGAGAGATGTATTGACAACGGAAGCGTCGTAAAGCGGCCTAAAACCTCATTGTTTTGTGAGGGAAAGTGAGTTTTTGTGATCGATTTGGGCTCGGCTTGAATATAATCAAGCCTTTGCCGCACCGAACTATTATTCGCGATCACAGACCGCTTGCATGCGTTTTTTTAAGAGAGCAAAGAAGAAAGATGGCTGGCTGACCATCGCCGTCCAAGCGGACGGCGTGGCGGCTACCAGCATCAAGCGCGTCGCGGGTGCGAAGCCCTTCGTGCGCTTCGCCCATTTCCTGCCGGGACAGCCGGGCGTGGAAGTGCTGGAGAAAGCCGCGCGCGAGGGCAACGCCAACGCCTACCGCTGCGCGACCCTGCTCTCGGGCGGCGATTACCAGGTGATCAACCTCGAAGCGCCGAACGTGCCGCGCGAGGAATTGAAGACCGCGGTGCGCTGGCGCCTGAAGGACATCCTCGACTTCCCGGCCGACCAGGCGACCATCGACGTGCTCGACATCCCGGTCGACGCCAACGCCCAGATGCGCGCCCAGCAGACCATTTTCGTGATCGCGGCCCGCAATACCGTGATCAAGCCGCGCCAGCAGCTGTTCCTCGACGCCAAGGTGGAACTGAGCGTGATCGATATCCCGGAGATGGCCCAGCGCAATATCTCGGCCATGCTGGAGCCGGAAGGGCGCGGCGTGGCCATGCTGTCCTTCGGCGCCGACGGCGGCCTGCTGACGGTCTCCTATCGCGGCGAGCTCTACCTGTCGCGGCGCTTCGACGTCAGCCTCGATCAGCTGCTCGAGACCGATCACGAGCGCAAGCACGCCAGCTTCGACCGCATCACGCTGGAGCTCCAGCGCTCACTCGACAACTTCGAGCGCCAGTATTCCTTCATCAGCATCGCCAAGCTGGTGCTCGGCCCCTCCGGCGTGACCGGCCTGGACGAGTACCTGTCGAGCAACCTGTACACCCCGGTCGAGACCCTCGACCTGGCCACCGTGCTGGACCTGAGCCGCACGCCCGAGCTGATGGACGCAGGCATGCAGCAGCGCTTCTTCATTCCGCTGGGCGCCGCCCTGCGCGCGGAGGAGGCGGCATGAGCCAGCAGATCAACTTGTTCAACCCGGCCTTCCAGCCGCAGAAGAAAGTCCTGACGGCAGCGACCATGGCGGTCTCGCTGGCGCTGCTGGCGGGCGGCATCGGCGCGCTGGCGAGCTACGGCAAGATGCAGACCGCGCGCCTGCAGGAAGAAGCGAACGTCGGCGCGCTGCGCCTGGAACAGAAGCAGGCGCGCCTGGCCAGCGTGAGCACCGAGTTCGCGCCGCGCCAGAAGAACCGCGAGATCGACGCCCAGATCCTCGAAGCCGAGACCCAGCTGGCGGCGCTGCGCAACATCTCGCGCGTGATCGAGCGCGGAGAACTCGGCGACACCAGCGGCTATGCCGGCTACTTCAAGGCGCTGGCGCGCCAGACCGTGCCGGGCCTGTGGCTGACCGGCGTGAGCGTCTCGGGCGCCGGCCAGGAGATCGGCATCAAGGGCCGCAGCACCGACCCGGCGACCCTGCCGGGCTACCTGAACCGCCTGACCCAGGAACCGCTCATGCGCGGCAAGTCCTTCACCAGCCTGCAGATCGGCCAGGCCGCGCCGCTGGTCGCGGCGGCGGCCGACGGCAAGCAGGGCGCGACCCCGGCGCCCTACGTCGAGTTCAGCCTGCAGTCGGTACCGGAAGAGGTGCGCAAATGAGCGTCCCGTTGAAACAGCGCGTGACCGAGCTGGGCGCGCGCATCGACGCCCTGACCCTGCGCGAGCGCGGCCTGCTGTTCGCCGCGGCCGCCGCGGTGATCGTGTTCGTCGGCCACACCATGGTGCTGGGCCCGATCTACCGCGCCCAGGACCTGCTGCGCGACCAGATCAGCCAGCAGCGCAACAACATGATCGGCCTGGACGGCGAGATCACCGCCAAGGTCCAGGCCTACCAGGTGGATCCGGACGCGCCGGCGCGCGCCAGGCTCCAGGCCGTGCAGCAGGAAACCGCGGCCCTGGGCGACTCGCTGCTGGCGATGGAGCACGGCCTGGTGCCGCCCGAGCGCATGGCGCCGCTGCTGGACACCATCCTGCGCGCCAATGGCCGCCTGAAGCTGGTGTCCATGCGCACGCTGCCGGCGGAAGGCGTCGGCGCGCCCGCCGGTGCGGACAAGACGGCGCCAGCCGCCGCGCCGGCCAAGGACGCCGCGGCCAAGCCCGCCGACCTGCTGTACCGCCACGGCGTCGAAGTGACCGTGCGCGGCAATTATCTCGACATGGTCGATTACATGAGCGCGCTCGAAGCGATGCCGACCCGGCTGTTCTGGGGCAGGGCACAGCTCGATGTGGAGGAATATCCGGCCTCCCGCCTGACGCTCACGCTCTATACCCTGAGCCTGGACCGGAAATGGATGAAGCTGTGAAGGACACCCTCGTGAAGCCCATGATCCTCATCTTGGCGGCCCTTGCGCTCGCCCACGTTCCGGCCGCCGCCCAGTCGCTGGCCGACCCGACCCGTCCGCCCGCGATGCTGGACGCCGGCCGCGCCGACGGCCTGGCCGATGGCCTGCCGCGCCTGCAGTCGGTGCTGATTTCGCCGCGCGGGCGCCACGTGGCCGTGATCGACGGCGAAACCGTGCGCCTGGGCGAGAGCTTCCGCGGCGCGCGCGTGGCGCGCATGAGCCAGGGCGAGGTCGAACTGGTGCGCGGCCGCGAACGCCAGGTGCTGCGCCTGGAATCCCTGGCCGCGCCGGTCGCCGGCGTCACCCCGGCCGCGCATTGACGAACGCCCGATGAAACGGACCACGATGAACACACGCTTCCTGATCCCGGCCGCCCTTGCCGCCACCGCGCTGCTGTCCGGCTGCCAGAGCGCCAGCCGGCACGACACCTATGACGCGATCGGCAAGGAGATGGAAAAGGCCGGCGCCAGGTCCCAGCAGGCCGCCGCGGCGCCCAGCGACGAAGCCGTCGCCAACGCGCTGCTGCCGCCGGTGAGCAGCCTGGCCAGTCAGCTGCCCAAGGCGCGCCCGGCCCTGGAAGAGCGTTTCAACGTCTCCTTCAACAACGTCCCGGCCCAGCAGTTCTTCCGCTCGATCGTGGCCGGCACCCGCTACAACATGCTGGTCCATCCCGAGGTCAGCGGCAACATCAGCGCCAACCTGAAGGACGTGACGATCGCCGAGACGCTGGAAGCGATCCGCGAGATGTACGGCTACGACTACAAGATCGAGGGCACCCGCATCACCATCCGTCCGCTGACCATGCAGACCCGCATGTTCCAGGTGAACTACCTGACGGCCAAGCGGCGCGGCATGTCGAACCTGCGCGTGAACTCGACCTCGGTGGCCGACGCGGGGGGCGTGCGCAACAACGGCGGCCAGAACCAGGGCAATACGGGCAACACGGGGAACAACACCGGCGGCCAGAACCAGGGCGGCCAGAACGGCTCGAACATGGTCCAGGTCGACAGCACCGACATCAACACCACCTCCGAGAACGATTTCTGGGGCGAGCTGAAGTCCGCGCTGGAAGCCATTGTCGGCTCGAAAGAGGGCGGCCGCAGCGTCGTGATCAGCCCGCAGTCGGGCGTGGTCGTGATCCGCGCCATGCCGGACGAACTGCGCAGCATCGACGCCTACCTGAAGGCCACCCAGCTGGCGGTCGACCGCCAGGTGATCCTGGAAGCCAAGATCCTCGAAGTGGAGCTGAACGACCGCTTCCAGAGCGGCATCAACTGGGCCTCCTTCGCCTCGATCAAGAGCTCGCACCCGAACCGCGTCTCGGGCGGCATGATCGGCCCGGGCGCCAACCTGGCGCCGCTGCCGCGCGACGGCGGCCAGCCGGCCATCATCGCCAACGGCCAGGGCCTGAGCGCCAGCACCGGCTTCTCGCTGTCGAACGCCGCCACCGCGGCCGGCTCGCTGTTCGGCTTCGCCTTCCAGACCAATAACTTCGCGGCCCTGATCTCCTTCCTGGAATCGCAGGGCAACGTGCACGTGCTGTCCAGCCCGCGCGTGGCGGCGATGAACAACCAGAAGGCGGTGCTCAAGATCGGCACCGACGAGTTCTTCGTCACCGGGATCACCAACACCATCAACACCACCAACAGCGGCAGCACCGTCACCCCGAGCGTGACCGTGCAGCCCTTCTTCTCGGGCGTGGTGCTGGACGTGACCCCGCAGATCGACGACAAGGGCAACATCCTGCTGCACGTGCACCCGTCGGTGAGCCAGGTGTCGACCGTGAACAAGGACGTCGACCTGGGCACCGCAGGCACGGTCAGGCTGCCGCTGGCGGCGTCCAGCACCTCGGAACTGGACAGCATCGTGCGCGGCCAGAACGGCCAGGTGGTGGCCATCGGCGGCCTGATGCGCCAGGCCTCGACCGGCGACGTAGACCAGCTGCCGGGCGCCGACAAGCTGCCGGTGCTGGGCGCGCTGTTCCGCAACAAGAACCGCGTCAGCCAGAAGCGCGAGCTGGTGGTGCTGATCAAGCCGACCATTGTCGAAGGCGCGAACGACTGGAGCCAGGACCTGCTGGACGCCGGCCGCAGGATCGAGCAACTGGACCCGCGGACCCGGGAGCGCAAGTAATGTACGCGGCCCACTTCGGCCTGCGCGAGCTGCCGTTCGGGATCACCCCGGACACCAGCTTTTTCTTCGGCAGCCCGGGTTCGCAGGAAGCCCTGAATACGCTGCTGGTGGCGGCGCGCGGCGGCGAGGGCTTCATCAAGATCACGGGCGAAGTCGGCACCGGCAAGACCCTGTTGTGCCGCAAGTTCATGGCGACCCTGGGCGAAGGCTTCGTCACCGCCTATATCCCGAATCCCTACCTGGAACCGCGCACCCTGATGCTGGCCCTGGCGGATGAGCTGGAGCTCAAGCTCGAGCGCGAGGCCGACCAGCACCAGGTGCTGAAGGCCATCACCCAGCGCCTGCTCGAACTGGCGGCCCAGGACAAGCGCGTGGTGCTGTGCCTGGACGAAGCCCAGGCGATTCCGGTGGAGAGCCTGGAAGCGCTGCGCCTGCTGACCAACCTGGAAACCGAAAAGCGCAAGCTGCTGCAGATCGTGCTGTTCGGCCAGCCGGAACTGAACCGCAAGCTGGAGCTTGAATCGATCCGCCAGCTGGCCCAGCGCATCACCTTCCATTACCACCTCGGTCCGCTCAGCCGCGACGACCTGGACTACTACGTGGCGCACCGCCTGCGCGTGGCCGGCTTCACCGGCGCGCGCCTGTTTACGCGCGCGGCGATCCGCGGCCTGTACAAGGCCAGCGGCGGCGTGCCGCGCCTGGTCAACATCATGGCGCACAAGGCCATGATGCTCAGCTACGGCCAGGGCAAGCAGCAGGTGGCGGGCAGCCATGTGACCACCGCCGCGCGTGATACGATCGGCGTGCGGCGCGACATCTGGACCTGGCTGGCGGCGGGCGCCGCGGCCTTCTCGGTCGCCGCCTGCCTGGCGTGGGTGGTCGCACGATGAGTCTCATCAACAAGATGCTGCAGGACCTGGACGCGCGCGCAGGAAAGCCGGGCGCGCAAGGCATGCCGTCCGATA
>NZ_JAGKSG010000033.1:0-55691 GCF_018119385.1 Massilia sp. AB1
CGCACTTGACGCTCTGGCCGACGATGCCTGCGGCGCCGCCGATCGCGGCGCCGGCGATGATGCCGGTGCCGGTCCACCAGCTGACCGAACCACCGACGATTGCGCCGGCCAAGCCTTCTTTAACGAATTCGCTCGAGCTGCAGCTATCCACGCCGCCCGACACCGATTGCATTTCCATCTCCGACATTACACGCATTGTCTACTCCATTTTTATAATGATTTGAATCGCCAGTTTTCTGGCCAGTATTTTCGGCACACACACTCATCGGTGTTTATTCGCCGGGAGCAATACTAACAAAATCCATTAATCAGTCGAGCAAGACAAGACGATTATATGTCACGAGAATTAATTTTATTCGGAGCGCATGCATATTTGACGTGAAGCTGCCTGGAGCGCCGAATTAAGCCTCCATGGCTGCAAGAATGCAGCCGCCTGGATTGCGGAAGATCTTATTCCGCGGACCAGCCGGGCACGACCTGCAAGTCGACCTCCCCTGCTGCTGCCGCGCCGGCGAGGTCGCCGTGCACGCGACCTGGGTCCATCCCTTCGCGCACGCCCATGAAGCAGGTGGCGCGGTTGCGGCCGCCCGACTTCGACAGGTAGAGCGCCAGGTCGGCCACATGCACCGCATCCATCCAGTCCTGGCCCGGCCAGGCCGGCCAGGCGATGGCGCCGGCCGAGGCGCGCACGGGAATCTCGCGCCCCTCGTGGATCACCGGCTCGCGGCCCAGTGCGCTGAGCGCCTTGGCGGCGATCACCGGCAGTCCTTCGGGCGAGGTGCCGGGCAGCACCAGCACGAATTCCTCGCCGCCCCAGCGCACCACCGCATCCTGCTCGCGCACCAGGGCGCTCAGGCGCGCGGCGACTTCCTTCAGCACCGCGTCGCCGGCGGCGTGCCCCCAGGTATCGTTGATGCGCTTGAAGAAATCGACGTCCAGCAGGAGCAGCCCGACCGCCGCCTGGTAGTGACGGTCGCGCGAGCGCCCGTGGACGGTGGCTTCCTGCTGCGCCATCAGCTGCTCGAAGTGGCGGCGGTTGAAGACGCCGGTGAGCGGGTCGTGCACGGACTGCGATGCCAGGGCGGCATTGTCGACCAGGAGCGCCCGGTTGCGGCGGCGCGCCTCGCGCAGCCACAGCACCAGCAGCACCGCCGACAGCAGCAGGACCAGCGCCAGCGCCACCCACAGGCGCTGGCGCCATGCGTGGGCCGCCACTTCCGCCTGCGCGCGGGCGTTCTGGAGCGACAGGCGTTCGATCTCGCGGTTCTTGCGCTCGGCGGAGAATTTTTCCTGCAGCTCGAGCACCGCTTTCTCGCGTTCAGCGGACGTGATGGCGCCGGACAGCTCGACCACGCGCCTGAGCGCGGCCAGGGCGTCGCGGTGGCGGCCCGCGCGTTCCAGCACGTTCGCCTGCTCGGACAGCAGGTCCACCACTTCGCGCCGGCCGCCCGCCTTCTCGGCAACGGCCATCCCCTGCCGCATCAGCGCGATGCCCTCGTCGACCCGGCCGCTGCGCGCCAGGGCGCTGCCGCGGTTGCTCAGGGCGAAGGCCAGGCCGATGTCGTCACCCACCTGGCGGGCCAGCCGTTCCGCTTCCTGGGTCGCGGCGATCGCCTGCGCGTACTCGCCGCGGTGGATGTGGTAGGCGGAGAGATTGGAGTGCGCGATCTGCTCGAGCGCTTCGGCGCCGGGCGTGTCCTTCGTGATACGCAGCACGTCGAGCAGGGCCTGGAATTCCCTGGCGGGTTGCTTGAGCGTGCCATAGGCATAGCTCCGATTGATGCCGGCCTGCGCCATCGCGAAGCGAAAGCCGATGCGCTCCGCGATCGCGTAGCTGTCGTCGACCACGCGCAGTGCGCTGGCCATGTCGTCACGCGCGAAATGCACGCTTGCCAGCGCATTCAGCAAGCGCGCCTCCGAGGCCGGCAGGCGGGCACGCTCCGCCGTTTCGACCGCCTGCAGGCCCAGGCTCAGCGCCGCCGCATCCTCCCCCAACAGCATGCGCGCGCGCGACAGCGCTCCCAGGCGCAAGGCCTCGAAACGCAGGTCGCTGGAGGGCGGCAGCGCCGCCAGCCGGTCCAGCAAGGGCTGAATGGCCGCGCGCTGGTTGGCCAGGTCCGCTTGTCCGATACGCAAGGCCAGCAGGTAGGAGCCGCAGGGTGTGCAGCGCCCGCTTTCAGCCAGTCGCTCCAGCTGCTTGAGGGCGCTCGCGAGCTCAGGCTTGTGCTCGCCGTGCACAGCGAGCTGGGCCAGCGTGACGTGGTAGCGGAGCTGCTGCGCCACGGGCGCGCCGGCATCGGGCCGGTCCTCGGCCGCCTGCAGGCGCTGGATGCCGAGCAGCGGCGACGCGTAGCCATGCCGGTCGAGGTCGTCGAGCACCACCCTCACGGGCTCCGCCGCGGCGAGCCCGCTGGCGCACAGCAAGACGGCCGACAACAAGGCCGGCAGCACGCGGCGCGGATGCAGCAAAGGCAGGGAGGGAAGAGAAAACATGCAAGCGTGCGAGCCAAAATTGTCCCGCACACATTCTAGCGCCGGGCAGGTTCGCCCGGCATTTTGTAGCCAACAGGAAATTCCGCCGGCCAGGCCCACCATCAGCCCTGCTCGGGGAAGATCGCCTGCAGCAGCGCCGCCAGGTTATACCCGCCCTTGATCAGCTGGGTCTTGGCGACCGCCGAGCTGGGCACCGGGTAGTTGGCCGGCACTTCCAGCGCGAAGGTATAGTAGGTCTCGCCCTTCTTGCTGGTCTGCGGAGTCAGCTTGCCCGGCGCCACCCCGGCATAGGCCAGCTTGGACACCACCAGCGCGTCGTCCGCCCACTGGTAGGGCCAGGTCATCGGGTCGCCCTTGGCCGTGGCGACCTGGGGGTTGCCGGCGATGGCGGCCTGCGCGAATTGCTCAGGGGACTTGACCTGGATGCGGCGGAAGGCGTAATCGACCGTGGTGCTGTCCCAATAGGAGTGGAAGGGCTTGGTCAGCGCCTTCGGCACGCCTTCCTTGACCGGCGCCGGGTCGCCCGGCGGGATCAGGCCGGCGGCCAGTTCGGCGATCCTGGCGTCGTCCAGCAGCAGGTTGTTGCCGCCGCGCGAATCGAAGATGGTGGCCTCGTCGACTTCGGCGTGGGTCTTGGGCACCACGAACTTGCCGTCCTTGCTGACGAAGGCCGCGCCCACGTGCAGCGGCTGGTGGATGTCGCCGGCGAAGTGGGCCAGCAGGATCAGGGCCTGGCGCTTGGTAAACTTGTGCGGGTTGAGGCTGGGGTCGGTCTTGCCCTGCAGGACCGCGATGCACTGCTTGAGGGTCTGCACGATGTCGACTTCCGAGGTGCCCACGCCGTGGTCATGGTACTTCTCCAGCTGGAAGGGCACGTCGGTGTAGTGGTACTCGCTGTGCTTCGGGTTGCCGTTCACGTACTCGACCATCTCCGCGGTCTGCGGGCCGCAGTAGGTGCCCTTCACGCAGTCCGCCCAGTTGGCGATCGATTCGAGCGATTCGCCCGGCTGCAGCAGCGCGGCGATCTGCTTCTGGGCGTAGCTGCCCTTCAGCAGCTTGTCGGCGATCGCGCCCACGGCGCGGTGGCCGTCGCGGCCCCAGGCCGCGGCGTCGAAGGAGGCGAAGGCGCTGGTCAGCGCCAGGACGCATGCGAGTTTTTTCATGATATTCCGATCGGTTTATTGTGCCTTGATGATGCGTGGTGCGGTGGGAGCCAGCGCGGCGCCCTGCCCTTCGTTCTTTTTCAGGTAGTCGGTGAAGGCGTCCAGGTCCAGCAGGCCGGTCTCGACGCGCCTGGTCCCTTTGGCGAATTCCGGGAAGTTGTCGCCGCCTTCGGCCAGGAAGTTGTTGGCGACCACGCGGTAGGTCTTGCCGTCCTCGATTGCCACGCCGTCCAGCCTGATGCTGCCCGGGACCACGCGGCTGCCGATCGGGCGCCTGGCGTCCCACTGGTAGCTGAAGCCCTGCGACACCTGCAGCATCGAGGTGTCGGAGGCGGCCGGGCGCGCCCATTGCTGTTCCAGCAGATTGCGCAGCTGGGCGCCGCTCAGGTCCATCACCACCAGCGTATTGCCGAAGGGGAGCACGGCCTGGGTCTGGCCGAAGCTGGCCACCTTGTCCTCGCCCGCCTCCAGATCCTTGCGGATGCCGCCTTCGTTCATGAATCCGATCCGGGCGCCCTGGCCGCGGGTGGCGGCCAGCACGGCGTCGGCGATCACGCCGCCCAGCGCCGATTCGCCGGCCTCGTTCTTCTTGCGCAGCACCGGCGCGCCGGCCACTGTCGCGATCGGGCGCGCCAGCGCGGCGCGGCTGCGTTCCTTGACCGAGGCCACGAAGGCCGCGATCCTGGGGTCGGCCGGGTACAGGTCCTGGGTCATGACGACGTTGCGGACCTGGAGATCGGTGACGCTGTCGGTGCGCGGATCGACCTTCATCGAGATGCGGCTCAAGAGGTGGCCGGCGGAAGCGGCCTGGGTGACGGTGCGGCCGTCCACCTGGCACAGGAAGCCCTGGTGGGTGTGGCCCGAGATCACCAGCCTGATCGCCGGGTCGAGCTTCCTGACGATGTCGACGATGGCGCCTTCCAGGCCGGTGCAGCCAGGCTGCAGCGGCGCTTCCTTCGTGGTGCCGCCTTCGTGCACCAGCGCGACGATCACGTCTGCGCCCTGGGCGCGCATGGCGGGAACCGCCTTGTTGATCGCTTCGGCTTCGCCGCCGAACTTGAGGCCGGCGATGCCCGAGGCCATGACGACGGAATCGGCGCCCTGCAGCACCGCGCCGACCAGGCCGACCTTCACGCCCTTCACTTCCTCGATGCGGAAGGCGGGGATGAAGGGCTGGCCGGTGGCGCTGTCGATCACGTTGGCGGCCAGGTAGGTAAATCGGGCGCCCTTGAAGTCCTTGCCCGTCTGGCAGGCCTTGGCCGGGCGCGGCGAATCGCAGCCGCCGTGCTGCTGGCGCAGCAGCTCCTTGCGGCCCGCGTCGAATTCGTGGTTGCCGACCGCGCTCACGCGCAGGTTCAGCATGTTCATCGCCTCGATGGTCGGCTCGTCGGCCCACAGCG
The DNA here is from genome assembly GCF_018119385.1 of Massilia sp. AB1. Lineage (NCBI taxonomy): Bacteria > Pseudomonadati > Pseudomonadota > Betaproteobacteria > Burkholderiales > Oxalobacteraceae > Massilia > Massilia sp. AB1. The sequence goes on from NZ_JAGKSG010000033.1 coordinate 5,057, forward strand.
AGGACAGCGCCGGGCTGCCGCCCACCAGGTCGCCCGCGGACACGAACAGCAGGTCCGGATCTTCCTTGCGCCAGGCCTGCAGCGCGCTCGCGACGGCTTCGAGGCCGCCGGCGCGGATCGGCTTTTCCTTGGCGCCGTCGGCGCCGGTCGGCACGTAGCGGCTCGCCTCGAGGTTGCCGTGGAAGTCGTTCATGGCGACCAGGTTGATGGTCACGGGGCCTTGGCCGGCGGTGCTGGCGCAGCCGGCCAGCGCACAGGCGGCGAGGACAACGGAAAATCGTGCGGGCGCACGCAGGGAAACGGTCATGGCATGTTCTCGGTATGCAGCCGGCCATTTCGCAGGCCGGAAAACAGGGTTCTCACCCAAATAAAAAAACGGCCGGTGTCGCCACCGGCCGTTCTCGATTACCGCGCTAGAGGATCAGAACTCGTAGCGAGCGGTCACCTGGACTGCCCACTGCGATTCGCCCTTCGACTGCTTGGTCTGGAAGTCCTCGACCTGGTCACGGACCTGGTAGACGTACTTGCCGTTCTCCATGCCGGCGTAGTCAACGAAGCTGCGCGAGTTGCCGCCAGCGGTCTGGAAGCCGATCTCGTTGATACGGCCCCAGCGCTTGTTGATCATGTTGCCAACGTTCATGAAGTCGAATACCAGCACGCCCTTGTTGCCTGCGAACAGACCCGGCACTTCCTGGCTGATACGCATGTCGATGCTGTTGGTCCACGGCGAGAACGCATTGTTGCGGCCCACGACGCCGCCGGCGGCGGTGCGCAGTTCCTTGTTCGCGTTCACGACATCCCAGAACTTCTGCTCATTGACATGGCTGGTCGCAGTGTCGCCGCGGAAGACCACCTCACCCGAACCGAAAGCCTTCGGGATGTACATCAGGTCGTTCGAACGCACGTCGTCGCCGTTCATGTCGTTGTTGAAGGTCCAGCTGTACGGCTTGCCGGTACGGCCTTCATAGAACACGCCGAAGGTGGTCTTGTACTTGCCGAAGAAGGCCTTGTCCCAGCTCAGCGAGGCGTTGACGCGGTCCTTCACCAGGTAGGACGAGTTCGCCACGATATCTTCGTTCGGGTTGAAGACCGGGCGGCCCTGCCAGTTCGAGGCCGAGGTCGACGAGCTCAGGTTGCTGACCTCGGTCATTTCGGTGTAGGTGTAGGCGGCGTTCCAGCGCAAGCCCTTCGAGCGGCTGTTGCTCAGCGCCAGGGTCACCAGGTTGCCGCTGCCTTTCGTGGTCTCGCTGATCGCCATCACGTTGGTGAAGGCGGCGTTCGACAGTGCGCGCGCACGGTGGCCCACGCAAGCGCCGCTGGTGTTGAAGCCGCCGGTGCCGTTGGCGCAGGAGGCCGTGTAGCCGGTCTCGGTCCAGAACATCTCGCGGCCGTCAGGGCCGGTGCGGGTCGCCGCGCCCAGGTTCATGTCGCGGAAGTAGATGCCGGTCTTGACGTCCGTGCGCATGTACTCGAGGCTGGCGACGATGCCGTACCACGGCAGCTCATGCTCGACCGCCAGCGTGGTCTTCCATGCGGAAGGCTGGCTCAAGCCAGGCATCAGCACGTCGACGGTCGCGGCGCCAGGGCCGACCGCGCGCTGGTTGTCCGGGTCCGCGCTGAAGGTGCCGCCGACGGTCGGGCAAGCCGAGAAGGTCAGGGTGCCGCAGCCGTAGGTCTGGACCGCCTGGCCGTTGTTGGCGAACGGGTTGCCCAGCCAGACGTTCAGGGCCGAGCCGCCGAACAGGCCGATGCCGCCGCGGATCTGGGTCGGGCGCTTGGCGTCGACGCGGTAGTTGAAGCCGACGCGCGGCTGGATCAGCGATTCGCCGTCGATGGTATTGGTGTTGTCCAGGCCAAAACCGCCGGTCTCGCGCACCAGGGTCGCCGGGGTAGTGCCGTAGCGGCCGGCCACCTTCGCAGCGGCAACCTTATCGTTGCGCAGCGGACGGTCGTTGGTGCTGGCGCGGTCGTAGCGCACGCCGTAGGTCAGGTTGAGGCGCTCGTTGACCTTCCAGGTATCCTGGACGAACAGGCCGGTATTCTTCAGCGTCCACAGCGCGGCGGCGTCGCGCTGCGTGCGGCCCGGCAGGGCGACCTGGGCGATGTAGTCGAGCGGACGGCCGATCGAGAAGTTCTCGAGGACGGCGCGTTCGATCACGTCCGCCGGCGAAGTCGAGCAGTTCACCGCACCGAAGGAGTAGGTGTAGCTGGCGCTCGAGTTGGTGCAGCCGAAGGTATAGGTGCCGCTGGCGTGGCGCAGGTAGAGGTTGTAGATGTCGTTCTTGGCGAAGTCGCCGCCGAACTTGATCTCGTGGTCGCCCATGTGCCAGGTTGCGCCGCCGTAGACGTCCAAGGTCTTGGTCGCGAGTTCGTTCAACTGGCGGTTCTGCTCGGTGCCGAAGTTGAGGAAGCGGTTACCGGTGCGGACCGAGCTCGGGGTGCCGGCCGGCAGCGGGCCGGAGAAGCGCAGGGCCATCGACGGCAGGTCGGAATTGGTGGTCTGGCCCTTGTCGAATTCGCGGCGCGAGATCTTGAATTCGGTCGACAGGTCCTGGGTCCAGTCGCTGAAGACCTGGGCGACGATCGACTCGGTGGACTTGTGGTCGCTCCACAGGTAGGAGCTCAGGGAGACGCCGGTGGCCGAGTAGCCCGAGAAGCGCGGTTCCGACTGCTCGGTCTTCTGCCAGCGGATGTTGGCGCGGTGGTCGTCGTTGATGTTCCAGTCGAGCTTGACCAGGCGGTCCTTGACGTCCAGTTCGAAGCCGCTCGGGACCTCGGAGCTGCCGACGTCGATGCCGTAGCGGCTCTGGGCGAGGCTCTGCAGGCTGGCGATCGAGCTCGGGGTGATGCCGGCGTTGGTCAGGCTGCTGCCCAGGGGGCCGAATTCCGGCGCGCTGCGCGAGCTCTTGGTGTTTTCGGCGCTGGCGAAGATGAACAGCTTGTCCTTGATCAGCGCGCCGCCGAGCGTTGCGCCGGTCGTGGTTTCCTTGAACGGCTTCGGCGCCGAGTAGGTGCCGTCGGTTTCGTTGTAGCGGTCGCCGGCCAGCTTGTCGTTACGGAACACCTGGTAGACGCTGCCGCTCCACTTGTTGGTGCCCGACTTGGTGACGGCGTTGATGTTGGCGCCGACATAGCCCTTCTGGGTCACGTCGTAGTTCGAGATGTTCACCTGGACCGACTGGATCGCGTCGATCGAGATCGGCTGCTTGTCGGTCGGCAGGCCGTTCGCCTCCAGGCCGAAGGGGTCGCTGATCGACACGCCGTCGACGGTGATCGAGTTGAAACGCGAGTTCATGCCGCCGGCCGAGATCTCGCCGCGCTCCTTGTCGGTCTGCGACAGGCGCGGGTCGTTACGGGCGTAGTCGGACAGGCTGCGGGAAATCGAGGCCTGGGCAGCCAGGTCTGCACGGCTCAGGTTGGTGCCCGAACCCATGTTGGCGCTGTTGAACTTGTTCGACTGCGCTGCGCCAGTCACCGTCACCACGGCGGCCGGCGCGCCGATGCGGCCGTCGACGGTGGTGGTTTCGGCCAGCTGCAGGTACACGCCGTCGTACTTCTCGACGATACCGTCCTTGGTCATGGTGATGGTGTAAGGACCGCCCACGCGCAGACCGCGGGCGACATAGCGGCCCTCGGCGTCGGTGGTGACATTGCTGACAGAACCCGACTCAGCGTGAACGATCGTCACCTGGGCGCCGGCGAGCGGCTTGCCATCGGCGCCGGCGACACGGCCGTTGACGGCCGAGGTGGTGTTCTGTGCGAACGACGGCGCCGCCGCCAGCGCAACCGACAAAGCCAGCGCCAACTTGGTGAGCCGGATCTGTTGTTGAGTGATCATCGATAACCCCAAAAAGAACTAATAGTTATATACGGGAACCCGGCGGGCCCCTCTTTCAGTACTGCAAACCTGATTTGCTTCCGGACCGGCAGCCTGCTCACAAGCGGCGGCGATTGTAGCGTTCTTAAATGACAATGAAGTTACAAGCTGGATAACATCACACTGATCCATATTACTTTCGGCAATATGCATTAGCGTCAACCGGCGGGCAAATTCGATTTCGCTTACTTATTTATATTTTGTTGATATAAATACTCGCGAGACCGTTGTAACTGCGCTACAAAGTAGGTGTTTCCTCAAGCAAATTCCAAGGCGGGATTATACGGATCGGCAAATGCGTGGAATTTTTTTTGGTGAAAAATTCATTGAACCGGCCGCGAGACCGGATTTTTTGTAGCGAGATGGCCACATTTGTTGTTTTATGGATAATTAGTGATCAGAAAGTCACTAATCCGGCGCAACCGGAAGGCGGTCCGGATGGGGCGTCCAGACCGTGTAGGAAAGTTCAATGCGCCAGCTTGGCGGCCTTGGACAGGGTCGCGATCCCGGCTTCGAAACGCGCGAATCGTTGATCCAGCTGACGGGTCAAGCGTTGCTTTTCCGCCACTGGGAGGAAAGCGTAGCGGATGCTGTCGTACGACGCCTTCTTCAACTCCCCATAGCTTGGCTTGTAGCGGCTGGCGAACAGCACGTACTCGTTCGACAGGGTATGGCGGGTGACGCCGGCGTCGTCGGTCGAGATCACGTAGGGGACTCCGTATTTACGGTACAGGCTGATCGGATGGTTCGCACCTTCGATGCCGCTGATGAAGGCGTTCGAGGTCAGGTTGATCTCGACCGGGATGTCGTCCTCGCGCATCTTCTTCATGATCGCCGGGGCATTGGTCTCGTGCGCCAGGTCGAGGCCGTGGCCGATGCGCTGGGCGCCCGCCACCACCAGGGCCTGGTCGATGTGGAACTTCAGGCCTTCCGGCGGCACGTCGCCCATGGCCAGCTCTCCCGCGTGCATGGCGACCTTCACGTCCGGGTACTTGGCGCGCAGGAAGCGGAACATCTTCATGTGCAGCGCGTAGTCGCGCATCGCGACGTGGCTGCTTTCCTGGCCGACGATATTGACGCCGACGATCTTGTCGCTCGCGAGGTCCGACTTGAACGCGGCCATCATCGACGAGAACACCAGCGAAGGACTCATCAGGCGGAACACGTAGGACTGGTAGCGCATGGTGAAGCGCTCGTCGTCGATGCCTTCGGAGGCATCATTGACCGTGTCCACGAACTTGTCGATCGACTTGTTGAAGCCCTCGTCCTTGTCCAGCGCGGCCCAGGCGGCGGCCAGCTGGGCGTCCAGCGCGGCGTCGTTGCCGGCGTTGGCAAAGGCCTGCTTGTCGAAGTCGGCGTTCGGCAGCGCGGGGGCCGACTTGAACATGGTCTCGATGTAGCCGACGTTTTCGACGATGGCGCGCTTTTTCAGTTCCTGCAGGCCCTCGCGGAAGTTGCTGTTCGAGACCGGGCCGAAGAAGCCGAAGGTCTGGAAGAACAGGCGGTCCGGCGGCGGTTGCAAGGCGCCGTGGTTGCCGAAGTCCTTGTTCGACCAGCGCTGCAGCAGCTCGCGCCAGGTGTGGTCGTCGGCGTAGATCTCGGCGCCGGTCAGGCAGGTGCGTTCCGACACCGGCTTGGCGCGCTCGGCCGCGATGACATCCTTCCTGGTCTCGATCTGGTAGGTCTGCTTGCTGACGCAGTAGCCCTGTTTGTCGACGAAGTCGATGTATTGCTCGACGTAGATCGCTCCCGAGTAGTGGTGGTGCAGGTCGCCGCCCTTGGGCATCTGGGTGAAGAACAGGGTCAGCTCGGCCAGGTTCGGTTCGCCGGCGATCAGGGAAGCGTAGTGCCTGGCGGCGGCGGTTTCGTTCGCGCTCGACGCCGGGCCCTTGGCCAGGGCCGGCTGGGCGGCGACGGCCAGCGCCAGCATCGCGCCGGCGATCAAATTCTTGGTCATATGATGCTTTCTGGTGGAGGGCGCGGGTGGCGCCGGGATCGCGGCAACTCTAACTGCTTCGTTCAAGGTTGGCAATATTGATGGGTTTGGGCTGACGCTGATCACGCAAACCCGGGTCCCGGCCAAGTTCACTCACCCCGTCCGTGCACCCTGTTCCCGCCCGAGTAGGTCGCCGCCACCGTGCGGTCATCCCCCAGCAGCGCCAGCGCGAACAGCAGCTCTTCCAGCGAATTGCAATGCGAAGTGCGCCTTTCCATCAGCGGCGTCGCCTTCGGATCCAGCACCACGAAGTCCGCCTCCCTCCCTTGCGCGAAGCTGCCGATGGTGTCTTCCAGCCGCATGCTGCGCGCCGCGCCCAGGGTGGCCAGGTAGAACATGCGCAGCGCCGGCAGGTAGCTGCCCTTCAAGCGCGCCACCTTGTAGGCTTCGTTCATGGTCTGCAGCATCGAGAACGAGGTCCCAGCTCCCACGTCCGTCCCGAGCGAGAGCAGCGCCTTGGCGCCGTCCGCGCGCTCGAAGTCGAACAGGCCGCTGCCCAGGAACAGGTTGGAAGTCGGGCACACCGCCGCAGCAGAGCCGGTGGCGGCCATGCGCGCGAAGTCCTCGTCGTCGAGCCAGATGCAGTGGCCGAACAGGGCGCGCGGGCGCATCAGGCCGTAGCGCTCGTAGACGTCCAGGTAGCTGCGCGCCTGCGGAAACAGCTCGCCCACCCAGCGGCATTCGTCCTTGTTCTCCGACACGTGGGTCTGGATGAAGGTGTCCGAGTACTGGGCCGCCAGCTCGCCGGTGAGCTTGAGCTGGGCCTCGGTCGAGGTGGGGGCGAAACGCGGCGTGATCGCGTACAGCGAGCGGCCGCGCTTGTGCCACTTGTTGATCAGGGCTTCGCTCTGGCCCAGGTCGCCCTCGAGGTCGCGCAGGAAGTCCGGGCAGTGGCGGTCCATCAGCACCTTGCCGGCCACCATGCGCAGGCCGCGCGCCTCGCTGGCCTCGAAGAAGGCGTCGACCGAACCCGGATGAACGGTGCAGTAGACCACGGCGGTGGTGGTGCCGCAGCGCAGCAGCTCGTCGAGGAAGAACTCGGCGGTCGACCGCGCATGCGCCGGGTCCTCGAAACGGCGCTCGGTCGGGAAGGTATAGGTCTCCAGCCAGGGCAGCAGGCCCGGGGCCGGCGAGGCGATCATATCGGTCTGCGGGTAATGCAGGTGGGTGTCGATGAAGCCCGGCGTGATCACCTTGCCGCGGTAGTCGACCGGCTCCAGCCCTGGCGGCAGGGTGGCCGCGAGCCGGGCGTAGTCGCCGGCGGCCTTGACCTTGCCATCTTCGACGACCAGCAGGCCGTCCTCGTGCCAGGCATGGGCGCGCTCGTCGAAGGCCGGGTCGGCGTGAAAATGCAGCAAGCTCGCACGGTAGGCTTGCACGTTTTGCGGTGCGGTGGACATCAGTTGGATTCCGAAGAAGGTTCAGGGTGCGCGGCCGCTTCCCACAGGGACAGCAGCTGGGCCGCGACAGAGGCCGCGATCACGGCGGGCGCCTTGCCGGCAATGCCGGGCAGGCCGATGGGACACACCATGGCGGCAAGGCGCGCTTCAAGGATGCCGCGTTCGCGCAGGCGGTGCTCGAACTGGCGGCGCTTGGTGTCCGACCCGATCAGCCCATACCAATCGTCCCAAGGGCGCGACAGTATCGCGTGCGACAGGCGCAGGTCAAGTGCATGGCTGTGGGTCATGACCAGGAAGGTGGTTCCGCGTGGCGCTTTTTCAACAAGCGCTTCGGGCGTGTCGGTCGCCTCAATGCTCACGTTGGCGGGCACCGTCGCTGGGAATTCCTCCTCGCGCTCGTCGACCCAGGTCACGCGGCAAGGCAGTTCGGCCAGGGCGCGCACGATGGCAGCGCCCACATGGCCGGCGCCGAACAGCATCAGGTGGGCGCGCGGAGCCAGCACGGCATCAAGCAGCCAGCGGCGTCCGCCCTCCTCCACCAGCACGTGGGTGCCCGCGTCAAGCGCGAAGGACGGACCGGCCTGGCCCGCCAGCAAGCGCCCCTGGCCGTCGAACAGGCCCCACTGCGCCTGGCCGTCGAGCGCCACCAGGCGCCAGCTGTCTTCGTTGCGGCGCGCGGCCAGCAGCGCCAGCTGTTCCGCGTCCACCGGCTCGAAAGCCAGGTAGGCGATGCCGCCGCAGCACTGGCCCAGGCTGGGGCCGAGCGGGAAGCGTTCCAGGCAGGCATTGCGTCCATCGCGCAGCATGGCGCGCGCGATGTCGAGGGCGCGGTGCTCCAGGTGGCCGCCGCCGATGGTGCCCAGGAAGCCATCCGCCTGCACGAGCATGCGCGCGCCCGGTTCGCGCGGCACGGAGCCTTCCACGCGCGCAACGGTCACGAGCACCGCGGGCACGCCCGGTGCGGCTGTCAGCCAGTCGTCCATTCAGGCGCCCTGGCTTGCTGCCGCTTCGACGGCGGCGATGGCCTTGAGGATCTCCTCGCAGGTCGCCGGTGCGTTCAAAGGCGGGTTGACCTTGTGCCCGCCGACCGCCGAGATGGCGTCGCGGATCGCGAAGAACACCGAGAACGGCAGCAGCAGCGGCGGTTCGCCCACGGCCTTGGAGCGGTGGATGCTGTCCTCGACATTGGCGTTCTCGAACAGGCGCACGCGGAAGTCTTCCGGGCAGTCCGAGACGCCCGGGATCTTGTAGGTCGAGGGTGCGTGGGTCATCAGCTTGCCGGAGGCGTTCCACCACAGCTCTTCGGTGGTGAGCCAGCCCATGCCCTGGATGAAGGCGCCTTCGACCTGGCCGATGTCGATCGCCGGATTCAGGGAACGGCCGGCGTCGTAGAGCGCATCGGCGCGCAGCAGCTTCCATTCGCCGGTGAGGGTGTCGACCACCACTTCCGACACCGCCGCGCCGTAGGCGTAGTAGGAGAACGGATGGCCGGTCATGGTCTTCGGGTCCCAGTGCAGACCGGGGGTGGCGTAGAAGCCGTCCGACCACAGCTGCACCCGCGCCAGGTAGGCCTTGGCGACCAGCTCGCCGAAGGGCAGCACCAGGCCGTTCACGAACACGGTGTCGGCCGCGAAGCGCACTTCGCTGGCCGCGCCGCCGTACTGCTGCGCCGCGAAGGCCGCCAGGCGCTCGCGGATGGTGCGCGCCGCATCCTGGGCCGCCTTGCCGTTCAGGTCCGCGCCGGTGGAGGCGGCCGTGGCCGAGGTGTTGGCGACCTTGCTGGTATTGGTGGCGCTGGCTCGCACCCGCCCCAGGTCCACGCCCAGTTCATGGGCCACGACCTGCATCACCTTGGTGTTGATGCCCTGCCCCATCTCGGTGCCGCCATGGTTGACCAGGATCGAGCCGTCCACATACACGTGCACCAGCGCCCCCGCCTGGTTCAGGTGGGTCACGTTGAACGCGATGCCGAACTTGACCGGCGTGAGCGCCAGGCCTTTCTTGAGCACCGGGCTGGCGGCGTTGAACTGCTGGATCGCGGCGCGGCGCGCGCGGTATTCGCTGCTGCCCTCCAGCTCCGCCACCAGTTCGTGGATCACGTTGTCGACGATTTCCTGGCCGTAGGGCGTGACGTTGCGCTCGCTGCGGCCATAGAAATTAAGGCGCCGGATGTCGAGCGGGTCGCGCCCGAGACTGCGTGCGATCTCGTCGATCACGTACTCGATGGCGATGGCGCCCTGCGGCCCGCCGAAGCCGCGGAAGGCGGTGTTCGACTGGGTGTTGGTCTTGCCGCAGGCGGCGCGGATCTCGACGTCGGACAGGTAATAGGTGTTGTCGAAGTGGCAGACGGCGCGCGTGGCCACCGGCCCGGACAGGTCGGCCGAGAAGCCGGCGCGCGAGACCATGTCGACCTTGGCGGCGACGATGCGTCCGGATTCGTCGTAGCCGACTTCGTACAGGTAGTGGAAGCAGTGGCGCTTGCCGGTGACCAGCATGTCGTCGTCGCGGTCGGCGCGCAGCTTGACCGGACGGCGCAGGCGCGCGGCCGCGATCGCGGCGGCGGAGGCCCACAGGGCCGACTGCGATTCCTTGCCGCCGAAGCCGCCGCCCATGCGCCGGCATTCCACGGTCACGTGGTGCGAATGCAGGCCGAGCGCGTGCGCGACCACGTGCTGCATCTCGCTCGGGTGCTGGGTCGAGCAGTAGACGTGCATGCCGCGGTCCTCGCCCGGCACCGCGTAGGCGATCTGGCCTTCGAGGTAGAACTGCTCCTGGCCGCCCACGTACAGTTCGCCCTTGACCACGTGGGGGGCGCCGGCAAACGCCTGTTCGGCGTCGCCGCGCGCCAGGCGCATCGGCGGCAGCACCCAGGACCGGGCGGCGCGCGCCTCCTGCGGCGTCATGATGGCCGGCAGGTCTTCGTAGCTGACCTGGGCCAGGCGCGCCGCGCGGCGCGCATTGTCGTGGCTGTCGGCGACCACGATGAAGATCGGCTGGCCGACATACTGCACCAGCCCATCGGCCAGGATCGGATCGTCGTGGATGATGGGGCCGCAGTCGTTGGTGCCGGGGATGTCGCCGGCCGTCAAGACCGCGACCACGCCGCGGCTGGCGCGCACCGGTTCCAGGTCGATGGCGGCGATGCGCGCATGCGGGCGCGCCGACAGGCCGAGGGCGGCATGCAAGGTACCCGCGAGTTCGCGAATGTCGTCGGTATAGGTGGCCTGGCCGAGCACGTGCAGCTCGGCGGATTCGTGGAAGCGGGCGCGGCCCACTTCCTTCCAGGTCTTCAGTTCGGGCACGACGGTATCGTTCATGCTGCACTCCCTGCCAGCGCGAAGGCGTTGACGCTGCTTGCCGGCAGCGGGTCAATGGTGCGCGTCTCGAACCAGAAGCGGCGCAGCAGGTTCTGGGCGGCCTGCATGCGGTAGCTGCTGGAAGCGCGCATGTCGGACAGCGGCGCGTAATCCTGGGCCAGCGCGGCCATGGCCGCGCGCAGCGTGTCCTCGGTCCACGGCTTGCCCGCCAACAGGGCCTCCGCCGTGCTGGCGCGCTTGGGCGTGGCGGCCATGCCGCCAAAAGCGATGCGCGCGCTCGCGATGGTGTCGCCGATCAGGGTGAAGGCGAAGGCCGCGCACACCGCCGAGATGTCCTGGTCGAAGCGCTTGGCCAGCTTGTAGGTGCGGAAGCGCAGCCCGGGGCGCGGCAGCGGCACGCGCACGGCCTGCACGAATTCGCCCGGACGCAAGTCCTTCTGCTGGTAGCCGAGATAGAAGTCTTCCAGCGCCAGCACGCGCTGGCCGCCGCCGCTGCCCAGCACCACCTGGGCGCCGAGGGCGATCAGCCAGGGCATGGAGTCGCCGATGGGCGAGCCGTTGGCGACATTGCCTCCCAGGGTGCCGGCATTGCGGATCGGGAGCGAGGCGAAGCGTTGCCACAGCTCGGACAGCTCGTCCGGATAGTGGCGGCACACGGCCGCATAGGCGTCTTCCAGGCTGACGCCGGCGCCGATCTCCAGCATGCCCTCGCCTTCCTCGACCGCCTGCAGGGCCGCGACCTGGCCGAGGTAGATCACGTCGTTCAGCACGCGCATCTGCTTGGTGACCCACAGGCCGACGTCGGTCGAGCCGGCCAGCAGCACGGCCGCCGGGTGCCCGGCGCGCAGCGCTGCCAATTCTTCCAGGGTGCGCGGCACATGGAAGCGCTGGCCGTGGGCGGTGTAGGAAAAACCGTGGCTGCGCTGCAGTCCGCTCAGGCGCTCGGCCAGGGCAGCGCGGTCGAAAGCAACCGGCGGCAGCTCGCTCATGCGGCGCGCGGCGTCGATGATGGGACGGTAGCCGGTGCAGCGGCACAGGTTGCCCGAGAGCGCGTCGTCGATCTGGCAGCGGGAAGGCCGTTTTCCTTCCTGCTTGACGTACATGCCCCACAGCGACATGGCGAAGCCCGGGGTGCAGAAGCCGCACTGGGACCCGTGGCATTCGACCAGGGCCTGCTGCACCGGGTGCAGCGTGCCGTCGGGCTGCTGCAGGTCCTCGACCGAGAACAAGGCCTTGCCGTCGAGCGTGGGCGTGAACTGGATGCAGGAATTCACCGCCTTGAGCGTGACCTCGCCGTCTTCCAGCGAACCGATGACCACGGTGCAGGCGCCGCAGTCGCCTTCGGCGCAGCCTTCCTTGGTGCCGGTGCAATGCAGGTCCTCCCGCAGGTGCTGCAGGATGGTTTGCGTGGGCGCGGCGTCCCGGATTTCGTGGACGGCGCCGCGGTAGAAGAATCGGATCGGTTCTGACATGCTGGTCTCGCAGTGACTTTGGCAAACGCGCAAGGGCGGAAGGCTACCATCCGCGACCGTCCTTCATATAATCAAAATCTGATATTGCTTATCAACAAATCCAAATATCAACTATTCAGGCGCAACACTTCATTCTACGTAAGGGTGCACGCTTTTCCAGTGATTCGCGATATCGATGCGGCGCGCGACCCAGACATGCTGGTGGCGCTGCACGTAGTCGAGGAAACGCGCCAGCGCCGCCGCCCGCGCCGGCCGGCCGACCAGGCGGCAATGCAGGCCGATCGACAGCATCTTGGGCTGGTTCAGCCCCTTGGGATCGCCCTCCGCGTAGAGCACGTCGAAGGCGTCCTTCAGGTAGTCGAAGAACTGGGTGCCGGAATTGAAGCCCTGCATCGCGGCGAAGCGCATGTCGTTGGTGTCGAGGGTGTAGGGCACCACCAGGTGCGGGCTGGTGTGCGGGGCGCCGTCCGGCCCGGTGTGCTCGACCCGCTGCCACAACGGCAGGTCGTCGCCGTAGTGGTCGGCGTCGTAGGCGAAGCCGCCGTGCTCGACCACCAGGCGCCGGGTGTTGGGTGAATCGCGTCCCGTGTACCAGCCCAGCGGCGGCGCCCCCGTCAGTTCGCGGATGATCTCGACCGCTTCGCGCATGTGGGCGCGCTCGGTGGCCTCGTCCACGTTCTGGTAGGAGATCCAGCGCAGGCCGTGGCAGGCGATCTCGTGGCCCAGTTCGCGAAAAGCGGCCACTGCTTCCGGGTTGCGCCTGAGCGCCATCGCCACCCCGAACACGGTCAGCGGCAGGCCGCGCTCCTCGAACAGGCGCAGCACCCGCCACAGCCCGGCGCGCGAACCGTATTCGTAGAGCGACTCCATGCTCATGTGGCGCATCGGGAAGGCGGCCGCGCCGATGATCTCGGACAGGAAGGTTTCCGAGGCCGGGTCGCCGTGCAGCACGCAGTTCTCCCCGCCCTCTTCGTAGTTCAGCACGAACTGCAGGGCGATCCGGGCGCCGCCAGGCCATTGCGGATGGGGAGGATGGCGGCCGTAGCCGGCCAGGTCGCGCGGGTAATTGGCGTAGGTGTCCATGGAAAGCGCTGGAGGTGGGTATATCGTCGATCATATATTGCGCTAAGCACAACGGTATATGATTGCCCGCATACGGCAGTTCATCGTTCACATATAGGAGCCATATGGGCAAGCTTTCCACCCACGTCCTCGACACCGCGCACGGCCGTCCCGGCGCCGGGGTCAAGTTCGACCTCTATGCCGTCGATTCCTGCGGCCGCACCCTGATAAAGAGCGAACTCACCAACCAGGACGGACGCTGCGCCGGGCCCCTGCTCGAAGGCGCCCAGCTGCGCGCCGGGCAGTACGAACTGGTATTCCACGCCGGCGACTACTTCGCCGCCCAGGGCGTGGAACTGCCCAGCCCGCGCTTCCTCGACCGGGTGACGATCGCCTTCGGCGTCTTCGACCCCGATCAGAACTACCATGTGCCGCTGGTGATGACGCCCTGGTCCTATTCGACCTACCGGGGCAGCTGAACATTCTGCCAGTGGCGGGCTGGTTTGAATGAACGTAATATTTACGCAATTCAAACAGGAGCCCGCCCATGCACCCCAGCGCAGCCGCAGAGTATCCCTACGAACAGGCGCAGCCCTCCGGTGTCGCGGCGGCGCGCATCGGCATCGGCCTGCTGCAGGGCCTGGTGTTGTACCTGCTCTATCAGGCGGGCGAAAGCCAGGCCTGGCCGGCAACCCGGCCCCTGCTGTTCGTACCGCTGCTGCTGGTGGCCGCCCTGGTGCCCGTGATCCTGATCAGCGGCCTCGGCCAGCTGACGCGGCGCCAGCTGCTGCTGTGGGCAGGCACGGCCGCTGCGCTGGCCGCACTGCTGGGCGTCTACGATGCCTGGGACCAGTTCGGCGCGCCGCTGCCTTTTTTCCAGAAGGATAAGTGGCGCCCGACCATGCCTTCGGAAGAGCTGTGCGGCTTCATGATCGCGGGCTTCTTCATCGCCCATGCGCTGGTGCTGTCCGGGGCGCAGGACCGGCGCAGGATCGCTTCCTACACCACCTACTTCGAGCTGGCCTGGAAACTGGGTGTACAGCTGGCGTTCTGCGGCCTGTTCGTCGGCGTCACCTGGCTGGTGCTGCACCTGGGCGCCGCGCTGTTCATGCTGGTCAAGCTCGGCTTCCTGCGCGAGACCATCCAGAAACCGTGGTTCGCGATTCCCGCGACCGCCTTCGCCTTCTCCTGCGCCATGCACCTGACGGACATGCGGCCGGCGATCGTGCGCGGAATCCGCAACCTGCTGCTGGTGCTGCTGTCGTGGATCCTGCCGGTGCTTACCCTGCTGGTGGCGGGCTTCCTGTGCAGCCTGCCCTTCACCGGGCTGGACACCCTGTGGGCGACGAAAAGCGCCGGCGCCGTACTGCTGGGAGCGGCCGCCGCCTTCGTCATCCTGATCAATGCCGCCTGGCAGAACGGCGCAGCGCCGGTGGCGCGGCCGGTGGCGCTGGCGGCCAGGATCGCCAGCCTGCTGCTGGTGCCCGTGGTCCTGCTGGCCATCTACGCCCTGGCCCTGCGCGTGCAGGACCACGGCTGGAGCAATGACCGCGTGATCGCGGCCGCCTGCATGCTGGTGGCGAGCTGCTACGCGGGCGGCTATGCGGCCGCCAGCCTGCGCAAGGGCTGGCTGCCCAGCCTGGCCGGAGTGAACATCGCCGCCGCCTTCGTGGTCCTGGCCGTGCTGCTGGCGCTGTTCTCGCCGCTTGCCGATCCCGGCCGCCTGTCCGTCAGCGACCAGCTGGCCCGGCTGCGCGACGGCAAGGTAACGGCGGCGGATTTCGACTTGGCATATCTGCGCTTCCAGGGCGGCCGCTACGGGCGCGAAGCGCTCGACCGGCTGGAAACCCAGGCCGCCGGCCCGGATGCGGCCCTGCTGCGCTCGCGCATCGCCGCGGTCCGGGCCATGCGCGGTCCTTACGACAAACTGCACGATCCCGTCAGGCTGGCCAGCAATGTGCGCGTCTGGCCGGAGGGCACGCGCCTGCCGCCCTCCTTCCTGGCGACGGAATGGGCCAGGATGGACAAGGTCGATCTGCCGGACTGCCTGGAGCACCCGGGCGCCGGCTGCGACGCCTTCCTGATCGACTTCGACAACGACGGCAGGACCGAAGTGCTGCTGCTCGGGGACAACGACAAATGGACGCAGTCGGCGGTGCTCGGCGAGACCGCCGGCGGCAAGTGGCGCAAGCTCGCCCGCCTGGCGCCCATGGCCATGTGCGCCCCCTTGCGCCAGGCTATGCGCGAGGGCAAGGTCCGGCCCCTGCCTCCGCGCCTGTCCGATCTCGAGGTCGCCGGCCAGCGGGTCGCGGTGGCAGCGGACGAGGACCGCGAATCCGCATGCCCATCCACCCCTGCCGCCCAGCAGGACGCGGCCCGGCAGTGAAACTTGCTATGCTTGGCTCACCGCTCAGGAGAGCCAACGAGGCGAGTTCATGTCCCTGCACATCGTTCATTTCATCGGGCCCATCAACCACAATTCCGCCTGCGCGGTGCGCAACTGCTGCCTGCAGGCGCTGCAGAACGGCGCCACCGAGATCGAACTGCACATGTCCACCGAAGGCGGCAACATGACGGCTGGCTTCGCGCTCTATTTTTTCCTGAAGTCGCTGCCCCTGCCGCTTACCACCTACAACATCGGCAGCGTCGAATCGGTCGGCGTGGTGATCTTCCTGGCCGGCCAGAAACGCTATGCCTGCCCCGGCACGCGCTTCCTCGTCCATCCCCTGCACTGGGGCTTCGGCAGCCTGGTCGCGGCCGACCATGCGCGCGTCTCCGAATGGCGCGACTGCCTCGACTTCGACGCCGAGCGCTATGCCAGCATCTTCCTCGACGCCACTCGCGAAGCCGGCCGCGAAACCGACATTCGCGGCAATCTCACCGGCAACGCCCGCATCTTTACCGCCGAAGAAGCGGTGCAAGCCGGCATCGTTCACGACGCCATCCAGGCCCGCCTACCCGCCCAGGGTACGACTTGTCATTGGTGGAATTAATTCTGACAATTGCCTGTTTCAACTAAACAACAAGAACGTTGTCAATTTGTAGAGGAATCTCTCCAATTGTCATAAATCTGTTGCTGTCAAAATTGCCGCGTGGATAGAATCATTTCAATGATTCACGGCGCTTACCGCTTTTGCTGCCCATAGTCAGCGCCTCTTTTCCACGAGCAGCCCACGCAACGAAGCCTTTATGAACAAGAAGATCCTCGCCAGCTTGCTGGCACTCCCGCTGGTCGCTCCCGCGGCCTTCGCGCAGGAGACCTCCGGTTTTCCGGCAGTAAAAATCAGTGGTTTCGGCACCGGCGCCCTGACCTGGACCAATGAAGACCGCGCCGAATTCGCGCGTCCGAACCAGGTGAGCGGTGCTGCCGACAACGTCCGCACCGGCGTCGATTCGAACCTGGGCCTGCAGGCCGACATGCCGGTCAACAGCTGGCTGTCCTTCACCGGCCAGGTGCTGGTGCGCAAGGATGCGGAAGAACACTACGGCGCCGAACTGGGCTGGGCATTCGCCAAGGCGCGCATCAACGACAACCTGAGCGTGCGCGTGGGCCGCGTCGGCCTGCCGGTGTTCATGATTTCCGACTATCGCAACGTCGGCTACGCCAACACGATGCTGCGTCCGCCGGCAGAGATTTACTCGCAGGTGCCGTTCAACAGCATCGACGGCGCCGACATCACCTGGCAGAACAGCTTCGGCGACACCACTCTGACCTCGCAGCTGGCCTATGGCGGCGTCAAGTCGCCGCTGTCGGGCGACATCCACGCCAAGGGCAAGCAGATCGCCGCCCTGAACGTGTCGGCCGAACACGGCCCGTTCATCCTGCGTGCCGGCCACGCCCAGGCCAAGGTCACCGTCGAGGATTCGACCTCGCTGAACACCCTGGTGGGAGGCCTGCGCGCCGCCGGCGCCGGCTACGGCTTCACGCAGCTGGTCACCCTGGCCAACGAGATCGAAGCCAAGGAAAAGAAAGCGACTTTCAGCTCGCTGGGCCTGGCTATGGACTGGAACAACATCGTGCTGCAAACCGAGTACGCGAAGCGCAAGACCAAGGCCTACATCAACGACACCACCTCGTGGTACGTGATGGGCGGCTACCGCTTCGGCAAGTTCCTGCCTTACTACTCGCACGCCAACCTGAAGATCGACAGCGCCGTCGTCAATACCGTGCCGGCAGCTTGCCCGGCCGGCTACCCGGCGGCCTGCACCCCGACCATGCAGGCGCTCGGCGCCGGCGTGCGCCGCCTGCCGAACACCGGCGTCGGCCAGGGCGAGCAGACCACCGACAGCATCGGCATCCGCTGGGACTTCGCCAGCTCGGTGGCCCTGAAGGCGCAGATCGACCGCGTCAAGCCGAAGAACGGCACCGGCCTGTTCGTCAACGCCAAGCCGGGCTTCACCGGTCCGGTGACCGTGGGCGCCGTCGCCCTCGACTTCGTGTTCTAAGGAGCGGGCGATGAAGAAACTCATGCTGGCCGCAATCGCGGCAACGGCCTTCGGCGCGGCTGCGCCGGCCATGGCCGAAGTGGTGGTCGTGGTGAACGCCAAGGCGGCGGAATCGACCATGACCAAGGAACAGGTCGCCCAGTTCTTCCTGGGTAAGTCGACCGCGATGACCCCGATCGACCAGTCGGAATCGTCGCCAATCCGCGCCGAGTTCTACAAGAAAGTGGCGGACAAGGATGCGGCGCAGGCCAAGGCCCTGTGGTCCAAGCTGGTGTTCACCGGCAAGGCCACGATGCCGAAGGAAGCCGGCGACAACGCCGGCGTCAAAGCGGCCCTCGCCGCCAATCCGAAGGCCATCGGCTACATCGACAAGAGCGCAGTGGATGCGACCGTCAAGGTCGTCTACACCGCCCAATAAGCCGGAGTTTTTCCGGTAGTACTGCCCGCCACCGGCCTTCGTGCCGGTCGGCGGGTCACGCATTCTGGAGACAACAATGAGCATCAAGCGCAGGATCTGGGCATTGCCCGTCATCTCCGCCATTATCTTCGGCCTCGGGGCCGGCGCCAGCGCCATGATCGCGACCGGCGCACTGGACTCGATCACCACGACCGAGAGCGTGGACTATCCGGTCCTGGATGCCTCCAAGGCCCTGTCCCTGGACGTGGCCGCCGTCACCGACGGTCTGCAGGACGCGGTCGCCGAGGGCGACAAGGACAAGATTACCCAGGTGGGTGAGCAGGCCGCCAAGCTGCGCGCCAAGCTCGACAGGTACAGCCAGATCCCGGGCCAGCGCGACACCTTCGCGCGCCTGGGCAAGGAATTCGACGCCTATTACGCGCCCGCCCTGTCGTCGGCGCGCATCATGCTCGAAATGGAGCAAGGCGACCCGCAGGCCGCCGTCGGCAAGATGCAGGCGGCCCTGGCCGTCCTCAACAAGGACCTGGCCGCCACCAATGAAGCGGCCAAGCGCCAGTTCACCGAAGGCATCGCCAGCAGCAAGGAAAGCGTCAACCGCGTGCTGACCGCGATGATCCTGACCGCGCTGATCGTGATCGCCTGCCTGGCCGCGGTGTCGTGGTTCGTGGTGCGCACCATCTGGCATCAGCTGGGCGGTGAGCCGGAATATGCGCGCGAGATCGCGCAGGCGGTCGCCGCGGGCGACCTGTCGATGGACATCCGCCTTGAGGCGGGCGACAACGCCAGCCTGCTGGTGGCGCTGAAGGAAATGCGCGCCCGCCTGGCGACCCTGGTAGCCGAGATCAAGACTTCGGCCGACACCATCGCCAGCGCCAGCGGCGAGATCGCGACCGGCAACGCCGACCTGGCGCGCCGCACCGAATCGCAGGCCTCGAGCCTGGACCGCACCACCCGCGCGATGGAAGAGCTGACCGGCGCCGTGCGCCAGAACGCGCAGAACGCGACCGAAGCGAATTCGCTGGTGGAATCGGCGACCAATATCGCAACCCGCGGCGGCCAGGTGGTCGGCGGCGTGGTGAGCACCATGGGCGACATCAACACTTCGGCCAACAAGATCGTCGAGATCATCTCCGTGATCGACGGCATCGCCTTCCAGACCAACATCCTGGCGCTGAATGCCGCCGTGGAAGCGGCGCGCGCGGGCGAACAGGGCCGCGGTTTCGCCGTGGTGGCGGGCGAGGTGCGCAACCTGGCCCAGCGCAGCGCGGCGGCGGCCAAGGAGATCAAGGAACTGATCGGCGACTCGGTGGCGAAGGTGAACGCCGGCAGCGCGCTGGTCGACGAAGCCGGCGTGACCATGGGCCAGATCGTGGAATCGGTGCGCAAGGTGCAGACCATCATGGCCGAGATCAGCGCGGCAGGCGCGCGCCAGAGCGCGGGCATCGAGGATATCGGGCGCGCGATCACCAGCATCGACGAAATGACCCAGCAGAACTCGGCGCTGGTCGAGGAAGCATCGGCGGCGGCGGAATCGCTGACCGAGCAGACCGGGCAGCTGACGGGGGCCTTGTCGGTGTTCAAGCTGGACAATGCGCCGGTGTTGTCGGCGAATGTGGGGAAGCAGCGGCTGGCCTTGCGCTGAGATCTGCTTGCCTTCATGGAAAGCCGCCTCTCAGGCGGCTTTTTTATTGTTGGGGCTGTTCCGAGAAACTTGGGTCCCATGCACACCACGAGCCCCCCGCTTGCACCACCCCAACTCTTGCCCTAGAATCAACTCCCCTGCCCGCTACTCCCCAGTAAGCCTTGGATACCATCCCCCTCTGGGTGCTCGTCCTCGCACTCGCCATCCTGATCCTGCTGTCCGCCTTCTTCGCCATGGCCGAAACGGCCCTGATGGCGTCCAATAAATACCGCCTGCGCCACCTGGCCGAAGGCGGCAACCGCGGCGCCCTCACCACCTTGTGGCTGCTGGCGCGCACCGACCGCTTCCTGTCGCTGGTCCTGATCGCCAATATCCTGCTCAATGCCATGGCCGCCGCCCTGGTCACCGTGGTCGCGATCGACATCTACGGCAACGAGGAAAGCGTGATCACCGCCGCGGCCGCGCTGGTCGCCTTCCTGCTGATCGTGTTCGCCGAAGTGGCGCCCAAGATCATCGGCGCCACCTATCCCGAACCCATCGCCATGGCCACCAGCCTGCCGCTGCAGGCCCTGCTGCGCCTGGCCAAGCCGGTGGTCGGCTTCGTCAACCTGTTCGTGCGCGCCCTGCTGCGCCTGTTCCGCATCCGCACCGGCGAAGACGCCCCGCAGAACCGCCTGTCGCCCGAGGAATTGCGCTCCATCGTGCTGGAAAGCGGCAACTTCGTCCCACAGAAGCACCGCAGCATCCTGCTCAACCTGTTCGACCTGGAATCGGTCACGGTCGACGACATCATGATCCCGCGCACCCAGATCGAAGCCCTGAACCTGGCCGCACCCATCGAAAGCATCCTGGACGAACTGACCACCTGCTACCACAACAAGCTGCCGGTCTACGAAGGCGAAATCAACCGCATCGTCGGCATCCTGCACGTGCGCAAGGCCGTCGGCCTGCTGCGCGAAGTCGAGGAGCTCACCACGGACCACCTGCGCGAACTGCTGGTCGCACCCTATTTCATCCCCCGGGACACCGGCGCCCTCGACCAGCTCCAGCAATTCCAGGAACAGCGCGAACGCATGGGCATCATCGTCGACGAATACGGCGAAGTGCAGGGCCTGGTCACGCTCGACGATATCATCGAGGAAATGATCGGCAGCTTCACCACCTCCATGCCGGGCAGCGCGCGCGAGGCCGTCGCCTGGAACGCCAAGGGCGAATGCCTGCTGGAAGGCAGTACTCCGCTGCGCGACATCAACAAGCAACTCGGCCTGTCCCTGCCCCTGGACGGCCCCAAGACCATCAACGGCCTGCTGCTGGAACAGCTGCAGGACATCCCGGAAGCGCCGATCTCGCTCAAGATCGGTCCCTGCGTGATCGAAGTGGTCCAGGTGCAGAACCAGGCCATCAAGGTTGTCAAACTGCTGCGCCCAGCCGCATCAAGGCGCCTGCTGCCATTCTGAGCGATCCTGCCGGGGCGCGCAGCCGTGCCAATTCGTCTACGTGGCGTGGACGCATCTCATGCACAGCAAATACTTTACAAATTTGATGCCTGTAGGCATCATCCAGAGAGTCCGCCGGTGGGTCGTGCCCACCCGGCGCCTTTGTTGTTTTCCTTAAAACCACGGCTCCGCACGGTTCTCTATGGCAGCAGTCATCCCCAATACGACCACAGGCACGCCGTTGTCGGGTTTGGCGCGCGCGCTGGTCCAGGCGGGCCGCCTGAACACGGCGCAGGCGGACACGCTGCAAAAGAAATCGGCCGCCGACAAGTGCGCCTTCATCGACACCCTGCTCGCCAGCGGCGCCATCGATGCGCGTTCGCTGGCCGTGTTCTGCTCCGAAACCTTCGGCTACCCGCTGCTCGACCTGTCGGCTTTCGCGCCGGACATGCTGCCCTCCACCGCCATCGACAGCAAGCTGATGCAGGCGCAGCGCGTGATCGCGCTGGCCAAGCGCGGCAACAAGATGTCGGTGGCCCTGTCCGACCCGACCAACAGCCAGGCCCTGGACCAGATCAAGTTCCAGAGCGAAGCCTCGGTCGAGCCGGTGATCGTGCCCCACGACGCCCTGCTGGCCCTGCTGGCCAACCTGTCCAAGAGCGCCGAGCAGAGCCTGAACGAACTGGCCGGCGAGGAAGCCGACATCGAGTTCGCCGACGAGGAAGCGCCGGCGGCGGTGGACACCGGCGCCAACGAGGTCGAGGACGCGCCGATCGTGCGCTTCCTGAACAAGATCCTGATGGACGCGGTGCAGGTGGGCGCCTCGGACATCCACTTCGAGCCCTACGAAAAGTATTACCGGATCCGCATGCGCGTGGACGGCGTGCTGCGCGACCATGCCACGCCGCCGCTGTCGATCCGCGAAAAACTGGTCTCGCGCATCAAGGTGCTGGCGCGCCTGGACATCGCGGAAAAGCGCGTGCCGCAGGACGGCCGCATGCGCCTGATCCTGTCGCCGACCCGCACCATCGACTTCCGCGTCAGCACCCTGCCCACCCTGTTCGGCGAGAAGACGGTCATGCGTATCCTCGACGCCACCCAGGCGCAGATGGGCATCGACGCGCTCGGCTACGATCCGGACCAGAAGGCGCTGCTGCTGGACGCCATCACCCGCCCCTACGGCATGGTGCTGGTGACCGGTCCGACCGGCTCGGGCAAGACGGTGTCGCTGTACAGCTGCCTGAACCTGCTGAACAAGCCGGGCATCAACATCTCGACCGCGGAAGACCCGGCCGAGATCAACCTGCCCGGCGTGAACCAGGTCAACGTCAACGACCGGGCCGGCCTGACCTTCCCGGTGGCGCTGAAATCCTTCCTGCGCCAGGATCCGGACATCATCATGGTCGGCGAGATCCGCGACCTGGAGACCGCCGACATCGCGATCAAGGCCGCCCAGACCGGCCACATGGTGTTCTCGACCCTGCACACCAACGATGCGCCCTCGACCCTGACGCGCCTGATGAACATGGGCGTGGCCCCGTTCAACATCGCCTCGTCGGTGATCATGATCACCGCCCAGCGCCTGGCGCGCCGCCTCTGCACCTGCAAGCAGCCGATGGAGATCGGCCATGAGGCCCTGCTGGCGGCCGGCTACCGCGAGAGCGACATCGACGGCTCGTGGAAACCCTACGGCCCGGTGGGCTGCGACCGCTGCCTGGGCTCCGGCTACAAGGGCCGGGTCGGCATCTACCAGATCATGCCGATCAGCCCGGCCATCGAGGCGCTGATCCTGGCGCACGGCAACTCGATGCAGATCGCCGAACAGGCCGAGAAGGACGGCGTGAACTCGCTGCGCCGCTCGGGCCTGATGAAAGTGAAACAAGGACTGACCAGCCTCGAGGAAGTGCTTGGCTGCACCAACGAATAGGAATCATATGGCAACTTCCGCACCCACCCGCAGCCGCGCCGGCGCCCAGGTCAAGGAGCAGGTCTATGCCTGGGAAGGCAAGGACAAGACCGGCAAGACCGTGCGCGGCGAGCTGCGCGCAGGCGGCGAGGCGATCGTCAACGTGACCCTGCGCCGCCAGGGCATCATGGTCACCAAGGTCAAGAAAAAGGTCTACCGCGCCGGCAAGAAGATCACCGACAAGGACCTGACCATGTTCACGCGCCAGCTGGCGACCATGATGAAGGCCGGCGTGCCGCTGCTGCAGTCTTTCGACATCGTCGGCAAGGGCCACGCCAACCCGTCGATGTCCAAGCTGATCCTGGACCTGCGCGCCGACGTCGAGACCGGCACCAGCCTGAACAACGCTTTCCGCAAGTACCCGGTGTATTTCGACCCGCTGTTCTGCAACCTGGTGGGCGCGGGCGAACAGGCGGGCATTCTCGAAGACCTCCTGACCCGTCTGGCGATCTACAAGGAAAAGACGCTGGCCCTGAAGAGCAAGATCAAGTCGGCCCTGACCTACCCGATCTCGATCCTGGCGATCGCCTTCGTGGTCACGGCCGTGATCATGATCTGGGTGGTGCCGGCCTTCAAGTCGGTATTCCAGAGCTTCGGCGCCGACTTGCCGGCCCCAACCCTGATGGTGATGGCGATCTCGGAATTCTTCGTCAGCTGGTGGTACCTGATCTTCGGCGGCATCTTCGGCACCATCTATTTCTTCTTCCAGGCCTGGCGCCGCTCGCTTAAGATGCAGCAGGCCATGGACCGGATCCTGCTGCGCATCCCGATCTTCGGGCCGGTGGTCCGCAAGGCGACCATCGCGCGCTGGACCCGCACCCTGTCGACCATGTTCGCGGCCGGCGTGCCGCTGGTGGAAGCACTGGACTCGGTCGGCGGCGCCTCGGGCAACGCGGTCTACCTGGACGCCACGCGCAAGATCCAGACCGAGGTCAGCACCGGCACCAGCCTGACCATGGCGATGCAGAACACGGACGTGTTCCCGAGCTTGGTCACCCAGATGGTCCAGATCGGCGAGGAATCGGGTGCGCTCGACGCCATGCTGGGCAAGGTGGCGGACTTCTTCGAGGCCGAAGTGGACGAGGCGGTGGCCGCCCTGTCCTCGCTGATGGAGCCGCTGATCATGGTGATCCTGGGCGTGCTGATCGGCGGCCTGGTGGTGGCCATGTACCTGCCGATCTTCAAGCTGGGTTCGGTGGTCTGAACTAGCGAGGCCATGCGTCCGGCGCGGCGCCGCCCATGGCCAGCCGCGCCGGCTGGCCGGAGCGCGGCGCGGCCAGGACTTCCTGGCGGCCTGGCGCCGCATGCAGCTGGAACACGCTCACCACCTGCGACAGGCCGGCCGCCTGGCTCTGCAGCGACTCGGCCGCGCCGGCGGCTTCCTCGACCAGGGCGGCATTCTGCTGGGTGACCTGGTCCATCTGCGCGATGGCCCGGTTGACCTGTTCGATCCCGGCGCTTTGTTCCTGGCTGGCGGCGCTGATCTCGGCCATGATGTCGGTCACCCGCCGTACGCTGTCGACGATCTCCTGCATGGTGGCCCCCGCCTGGGCGACCAGCCTGCCGCCGGCGTCCACCTGCTCCGCCGAGTGTTCGATCAGGCTCTTGATCTCCCTGGCGGCGGAGGCGGAGCGCTGGGCCAGGTTCCGCACTTCCGACGCGACCACCGCGAATCCCCTGCCCTGCTCGCCGGCCCGGGCTGCTTCCACGGCAGCATTCAGGGCGAGGATGTTCGTCTGGAAGGCGATGCTGTCGATCACGGCGATGATGTCGCCTATCTTCCTGGACGACGCACTGATGCCATCCATCGTGTGGACCACCCGCGCCACGACCTCGCCGCCCTGGAGCGCGATGCCGGATGCCGAGGCCGCGAGCTGGCTGGCGTGCTTCGCATTGTCGGCGTTCTGCCTGACCGTCGAGGTCAGTTCTTCCATGGAGGCTGCCGTCTCTTCCAGCGAGGATGCCTGTTCTTCGGTGCGGGACGACAGGTCCTGGTTGCCCGCCGCGATCTGGTTCGAGGCGGTGGCCATGCTGTCGGCGCCCGTCCTTACCCGCGACACGATGTCGGCCAGTCCCCCGTTCATGTCCTTCAAGGCCTGCATGAGCTGGCCGATCTCGTTGGCCGACCCGACCTCGATCCGCTGGCTCAGGTCGCCCGCCGCCACGCTGCCGGCGATCCTGACCGCCGCGTCCAGGGGCCTGGAGATCGAACGGGTAATCCAGAGGCCGAGGCCGAGCGCCAGCACGACGCCGAACACGACACCTGCGATGCAGCTGATGAACACGTAGCGGTACAGCGTCTGCGAGGTCTCGTATTCGCTGTGCGCCACCTTGAGCTGCAATTCGATCAGCGCGTCGATGCTCCGGCGCACCGGGACGAACAGGTCGGTCATTTTCCCGTTCATGATCGCGGTCGCCAGCTGCGTGTCGCCGGCGCGCAGCGCCGCCACGGCGGGCTGCAGGCCCTCGTCCACGAAGCGGCTTCGATGCTGCCTGAACTGCTCGGCGAGCCGCCTTTCCTCGTCGGTCAGGTAGGTGCCCATGTAGGCTTCCCAGGTCCTGGAAATGGTCTGGATGTTGGCCTCGATCTCATCCAGGTTGCGGCCTGCCGCCGCCGGATCGGCCACGATGGACTTGGCGACATCCATCTGGTTGATGTTCAGCAGGCGGATGATGCGGTCCAGCTGTCCCAATGGGACCAGCCGGTCCGCGTAGATCGAGCGCATGGCGTCGTTCGCCATGCCCAGGCTGACCAGGCCGATAACGGCGCCGACGACCAGCTGGAAGGAAAGGAAGCCGGTCAGGAAAACCAGGCGCGATCTGATGGTGAGGTTGTTTAGCATGTCGTTGGTATCGTAATAAACATCGAAGTAGTGAAAGCGGCGGCGTCCCCGGTCCCTAGCCCGCCAGGTCCTGGAATTCCGACAACAGGAAGTGGGTCAGCTGTTCCGGCCATACGGGCGGGCTGTAGTAATAGCCCTGGATCTCGTCGCAGCCGTTGTCCTTCAGGAAGTTCGCCTGCTCGGCCGTTTCCACCCCTTCCGCCACCGCTTCCAGGTTCAGGCCATGCGCCAGGGCGATGATGGCGCGCGTGATGGCGGCGTCGTTGGGATCGCCGACCACGTCCTTTACGAAGGAGCGGTCGATCTTCAGCACGTCGAGCGGGAAGCGCTTCAGGTAGCTCAGCGACGAATAGCCGGTACCGAAATCGTCGATGGACAGGGTGACGCCGAGCGCCTTCAGCGAGCGCAGCACCGCGGCCGCATCCTCGGTGTCCTGCATCACCGTGCTTTCGGTAATCTCGAGCTCCAGCCGCGCCGGATCGAGGCCGCTGTCCTCCAGCACCCTGCGCACCCGCTGCGCCAGGCCGGCCTGCTGGAACTTGCGTGCCGACAGGTTGACCGATACCCGCCCCAGCGGCAGGCCTTCGGCATGCCATGCGGCGGCGCGGGTGCAGGCTTCGCGCAGCACCCAGAGGTCGATTTCCTCGATCATGCCGGTTTCTTCCGCCAGCGGAATGAAGCGGGCCGGCGGCACCAGGCCCAGCACCGGGTGGCGCCAGCGCACCAGGGCTTCGATTCCGACCACCTGGCTGCCCCCGAGGCTGATGCGCGGCTGGTACTGCAGCACCAGCTGGCCGCGCTCGAGGGCATGGGACAGCATGGCTTCCAGCTCGATCCGCTCGCGGATGCTCCTGGCCATTTCGGCCGTGTGGAAGCTGATCCGCGCCGCGCCATGGCTGCGGGCGTCGGCCATCGCCAGCTGCGCCATCTGCACCAGTTGCGAGGGCGTGCAGGGACCGGGCGGCAGGACGGCGATGCCGACGCTGGCCGACAGCAGGGCGCGTTGTCCGTCCAGCAGGAAGGGCGCGCGCATGCAGTCCAGCAGCGAGTCGGCAAGCGCCGCCGCGGCCTCGCGGCTGGAATGTTTTTGCACGACGATGAACTCGTTGCCCCCCTGGCGCGCGAGGGCGTCTCCCGTGCCCAGGCGCGGCGCGATCCGCGCCACGCATTCGTGCAGCACCTGGTCGCCGCTGGCCCAGCCATAATTGCTGTTGATCTTCCTGAACGCGTCGATGTCGAGCACCAGCACCGCCAGCGTGCGTCTCTCCTGGCGCGCCGCGCCGATCGCGTCGCCCAGCATCTCGAGCACGCGGTGCCGGTTCGGCAGCCCGGTCAGCGCATCGTAGGCGAGCTGCTCGACCAGGGCGCGCTCCAGGCGGCGGCGTTCCGACAGGTCGCGCACGATGGCGATCTGCTGCCCGTCCGGCGTCGCCGCGCGCCTCACCTCGGCCGGGAAGGACGGACCGTAGAGGCGGCGGCAGCGCATCTCGTCCTCTCCCTCTGCCGGCGGCAGGAGCAGCTCCAGCGGCAGTCCGGCCGCCACCGCGCGCCCGACGCCGAACAGCTCTTCAGCGCGCGCATTCATCATGCTCACGCGTCCCTCGGCGCCCGACAGCAGGATTGCATCCGGCGCGCATTCCATCAGGCTGCGGAACTCGTTCCTGCTCTCCGCCAGCCATTGCTCCGACATGCGCAGCCGGCGGTACGGCGCCTGGACCACATCGACGAAGATGGCCCGGTGCAGGCACAAGTAGGCAATCGCCTTGTACGCATGCCCGACCATGTTGAACACGTCGTCGGGGGCCAGGTAAAGGGTGAAGCTCACGCCGCTCAGCCCCATGATCGCCGCCCCGGCCGCGAGGTAGCGGTCGGCGCGCGCGTGCGTGCGGCGCGCGCGCGCCAGCAGGACCATGGCCGCGCAGGCGTTCAGGGCCGTCAGGGCGTACTCGGCATGGACCTTGAACGCGCTCGGGCCTTGTCCGGGCACGAAGGTGGCGGGGATCAGCCCTGGACGCGCCAGCACCAGCCAGTAGCCGCCGGCGGCCAGCGCGAGCGCGCACAGCACGCCCCAGCGATAGCCGCGGCGCCCGACCGCGTATCCGGGCGGGACCAGGGCCGCCGCCAGCAGCAGCACCGCGCCGGCGCCGCGCGCCAGTAGCCAGAACGCAAGGCCGTCGGCAACCGACGCCGGCCGCGCGAGACCGGGCATGCCGGGCATCGACAGCAGGTGTCCGATGTCGAGCAGCCCGACCGCCAGTGCGGCCGGCGACAGCAGCGCCACCGTGGCCGGAATCCGTCCGTCGACGCTGTGCCCGCCGATCACGAAGACCAGCATCGCGACCACGATCGAGAACAGCTCCGCTCCAAAGTGAACCGGAAGATACCAGCGCGGAGACCAGGGCAGCATGGCCGCGTTGCCCTGGGCCAGCCAGGCCGTCAGCACGGCGAGCAGGCCGGTCAGGACAAGCAGGCGCGTCGTGCTGGGAATGCGGCGCACGAGCGGCATCATGCGGCCACGTCCGCTTGCCGGGACAGCAGCAGCGCTTCGATCTCGGCCGCGGCCATCGGCGGCCCGAAGCGGTAGCCCTGCATGCGCCGGCATCCGTGCGCTTCCAGGATCGCCTGCTGGCCAGCGCTCTCGACGCCCACGGCGGTCACGTCCAGCTTCATCGCGTCGGCCAGCGCGATCACGGCCTTGACGATGGCGGCGGTGTCGTCGTTGGTGGCGATGTCGGAGATGAAGGAGCGGTCGATCTTCAGGCTGCCGATCGGGAAGCGCCTGAGGTTGGCCAGGCTCGAATAGCCCGCGCAGAAGTCGTCGATAGCCAGCCGCACTCCCATTTCCGACAGCCGCGCCATGGTCTCGGCCGGCGTGCCAACGCTGTCCATCAGCAGGGTTTCGGCGATTTCCAGGGTCAGCGAAGACGGAGCGCAGCCGGTCTGCGCCAGCAGGCTTTCCACTTGCGCCGCCATGTCCTGCTGCTGCAGCTGGCGTGCCGAGACGTTGACGCTCATGCGCAGCTCTCCCAGGCCCATGCGCTGGAAGGCGGCCAGCTGGCGCATTGCCGTCGCCAGCACCCACTCGCCGATCGGCACGATCAGGCCGGTTTCCTCCGCCAGCGGGATGACGTCCGCCGGCGACAGTCCGTCCTTGCCCTCCCCTTCCCAGCGCAGCAGCGCTTCCAGGCCGATGATGCGCCCGCTGGCGGCGTCGACCTGGGGCTGGTAATGCAACGCGAATTCACCGCGCTGCAGCGCCCGCTGCAGCCTGGCTTCGACGTGCAGGTGCTCCTCGGCGTGGACGCCCATGTCCGCGGTATAGAAGTCGAAATGGTTGCCGCCGCTGGCCTTGGACCGGTACATGGCGCTGTCGGCCGCCTTGAGCAGGGTATTGCAGTCCTGGCCGTCGCGCGGATAGATCGCGATGCCGATGCTCCCGGTCGGGAACAGCTCGGTGCCGCACAAGGTCAGGGGCTGGAACAGTTCCGCCAGGAGCTTCTGCGCGACCAGCGCGGCATCGGCCGGGCTGCCCAGGTCGGGCAGCACCACCACGAACTCGTCGCCGCCCTGGCGCGCCACCGTGTCGCTCTCGCGCAGGCTGGTCGCCAGCCTGCGCGCGATCTCGATGATCATCTGGTCGCCGGCCTCGTGGCCGAGACTATCGTTGACGTGCTTGAAGCGGTCCAGGTCGATGAACATCACCCCGACCTGGCGCTGCATGCGCTGGGCCTGCGAGATCGCATGCGCCAGCCGGTCCTGCAGCAGGGCGCGATTCGGCAAGCCGGTCAGCACGTCGTGGTTGGCCATGCGCACCAGGGCCTCCTCGGCCTGCTTCCGGCGGGAGATATCCTCCACGGCGACGATCAGCCGCAGCTCGCCGCTGAGGGCCTCGCGCATCGCCGATGCGCTGACCGCCACCCAGATCGGACGTCCGCCCTTCGCCACGTAGCGCGTCTCGCGCTGGAAGTCGCGGATCTCGCCGTCGATGAGCTTGCGGACCAGGACACGGTCGTCCAGCAGGTCGTCCGGATGCGTGATCTGGTGGATGAAGCGCTGCAGCAATTCGATCTCGGTATAGCCGACGATCTTGGTGAGCTTGCGGTTGACCCGCACGAAACGGCCTTCGCGCGACAACAGGGCAATGCCCACCGCGGCCTGGGTGAAGGTCAGCCGGAAGAATTCCTCGCTTTCCTGCAGGCGCAGGCGGGCGTGGCGCTTGAACGTGATGTCCTGGCAGATCAGCAGGAGGATCTGCTTGTCCTCCTGGCGCGTGCGTCGGATATTGCATTCGAGGTAACGCACCCCCTCGGCATGCCCATCGATGGGAACGACCACGCCGTCCTGGGGTGCGCCGGACGCGAGGGCCGCGGCCATGCGCTCCGACAGCTCCGGCGCCGGGATCAGCGATTCGAGCGGCGGCAGCGATTCGAGGGCATCTTGCGGGATGCCGAGCATGTCCTGCATGGTCGTGTTCATGGAGCGGATGCGGTGCGCGGCATCGACCACGATCAGGCCTGCCGGCATTCCGTCGATCACCTGCTCCAGGTAATTCTGGTGCTGGACCACGCTGCGCTGGTCGGCATGCGCATAGGTGTCGAGGGCCAGGCCCATGTCCAGGCATACAACCTTGAGAACGCTGTTGATGGCGGCCTTGAAGCGCTCCGGCTCGGCGCGGTGCCGTTCCCACAGCAGGTCGCTCATCTCGGCCAGGTACTTGCGGTAGGCGCCGATGTACCATTTCGGTTCCAGGCCGACGCGCTGGTGAACCAATCCTACCCGCAGGCGTTCGCGGATATAGTTTTCGTCGTACACGCCCGCCGTCAGGCTGCGGAAATAGGCGGCCTGGGCATGCTTCAGCCGGGTGACCGTATCCTCGTTCCTGACCAGGGAACGCAATGCGTCGAAGCTCAGGATATGCGCATAGAAGCTGTCGGAAAACGTCTCGATGTCGTGGTCGACCAGCTCGTGCAGGTCGCGCAGGAGGGAATGATCCTGTTCGCCCAGTTCGAGGAAGGCCATGCGCGCGGCCACTTCCTGCTGGTCGAGCCCGATCTCGCGTGCGATGGTGTCGACCGCGCCGTCCAGCCAGGTTCCCGTTGTTGCGCTTGCGGGGTGCAGATTGTCTACCATACCAGATTAGCCTTTATTCCTATGTCGAGGTGGTGCGGGTCCCGCGTGCCGCAGGGCGTGCGAGGGACGACCCGGCTGCGTTCTGGCGGCCGGGTGGAGATGACATCGTTGGACAACGCCTCGCATTACCGAGGCATCACATGTGCTGCGCGCGTGGCGATGCAGCCCGGCGATGCCGGGCATGTACAAAGCTGGAGGAAAAGCGCGCGGTGCCTGCAAGCCGGTCGGCGTTACACCAACCGGCTTGCGCGCTTACCAGCCGGGGATCAGGGAACCCATCGAGACTGGAGGCGCAGTGCCGGTCACGGCCGGCGCCAGGACACCGAAGAGAAGAACATGTCCCTGGTTGGGACAAGGAGCCGCCTGCCGGACTGGCCGGGAGGCGGCTGAAGCTGTTGCCGAACTCGAGTCGCTCATTTCCAATACATCCGCCTGGAGAAAGCTTGCCAAGCTTTCACAATTATTTGCAAAATCGTCTACAAAAATTCACTATAGGCAATAATGTAGGGCGTGGATTTTTTGCTATCAAGCAAGACTCTTGATGTAGATCAAAAATTCTTCAAATCTAGTTTTTTCGGTAACGATTATTGTTTCTTTACTCATCGATCAGGCAAGTCGACGATAAGTTTTTGTCGATGGCTCATTACCGGAAGCCATATGTGGAAGCCTGGCGCACCACCCGCTAGGTGGACAGCGTCTTGTAATGCGCCTGGTAATACCATTCGACCAGCCTGTCGGCGCGGATGGGTTTGCTGATGAAGTAACCCTGGCCGAGGTCGCTCCCGATCCCGGCCAGCAGCTTGATGGCCGCCTGCGACTCGATCCCTTCCGCGATGACGGTCATGCCCAGCTTCTTGCCGAGCGCGATGCTCACGCCTTCGCGCCTGAGGCGCTCGAGCATCTTCGCGGCCTCTTCCACATCGCTCATTACGGCGCTCTCGATCACTTCGAATTCGATGCAGGCGGGGTGCATTCCGCGCTGAATATTCCGACCGGCATTCTTGGCGTGGTACATCGCCGCGTCGGCGTGTCGATCAAGGTGTCGAGATCGCTGCCGTCGTTGGGATACATGCTGATGCCGATGCTGGGTGACGTCCTGAACTCGAGCGCGTCAATCCGGAACTTCGCTAAGGCTAAACGGTCTCATAATTATGAGGAAATCCGCTTCCGCCAACACCGGTCCATGGTCTTCGGGCGCACTGTACGACGCTGTTACCGGGACGATGATCGGTCACGATGTAGCTGTAGCCGAATGCGGTAGCGGGCAACGCTGTCATTTGGAGGCGCAATGTTCGTAGCGCATCGCATCCGGCTCGATCCCAATAATGTCCAGGCGACGTACCTTTCCCGCGCGGCTGGCGTGGCGCGCTTCGCCTACAATTGGGCCCTGGCCGAGTGGGGCAAACAGTACGCAGCCTGCAAGGCTGATCCATCGCTGCCCAAGCCGTCCGAAGCGGCGCTGCGACGCCAGCTCAATACCATCAAGCGCGAACAGTTTCCCTGGATGCTGGGAGTGACCAAGAATGCACCCCAGATGGCGATCATGCAGCTGGGCCGCGCCTTCGATAATTTCTTTAACAAGCGCGCCCGCTATCCCAGCTTCCGCCGCAAGGGCCGTAACGACCGTTTTGCTTTGAGCAACGACCAGTTCCGGGTCGAGGACGAGCGGATCCGCATCCCGAAGCTGGGTTGGATCCGCATGCGCGAAGCCCTGCGTTTCACCGGCCGGATTGTATCGGCCTCGATTTCCCGCATGGCCGATTACTGGTACGCCAGCATCACCGTCGACACCCTTGAATTGTCCCTGCCGCGAGCCGAAAACCAAGGCGAGGTCGGGGTGGATCTCGGGGTCTCAACGCTGGCGACCCTGTCGACCGGCGAGAAGTTCGAAGGACCGAAGGCATTGCGCACCCTGCTGCCGCGCCTGCGCCGCTTGTCGCGCGGCCTGGCACGCAAGGTGAAAGGTTCACGCAACCGCGTCAAGGCGAAGAAGAAGTTGGCGCGCCTGCATGCCTGCATCGGCAACATCCGCCGTGACAGCTTGCACCGGCTGAGTACTAACATTGCGCGCCGCTTTCACACGATCGGTATCGAGGACTTGAACGTCCAGGGCATGTTGGCCAACGGGCGCCTGGCGCGGGCGCTCGCAGATATGAGTTTCTACGAGCTGCGCCGCCAACTGGAATACAAGACTGCCTGGCGCGGCGGCCGGCTCGTCGTGGCGGATCGGTGGTACCCGAGCAGCAAGCTATGTTCGAGTTGCGGCTACCGGCTCGAAACGCTCGGCCTGGCGATCCGCCGCTGGTCCTGCCCGGGCTGCGGAACGGCACACGAGCGAGACGTCAATGCGGCTCTTAACTTGAAGCATATTGCGGTAAGTTCTACCGTGACTGCCTGTGGAGGGGAAGGCGCTGGTTCTGCGCGCGAGCGCGGGACGAAACCGGTCCCGGTGAAGCAGGAATCTAGCCGCGAAGCCAACTACGGATAGCTTTGCGTAAGTCTGGAGGAACGGTGTGCTCGCTTTCCTGCAGCGTCAGGAAAATGACTAACTTCATCTCTCGTGCCGTTCAGCGCTCCCGCCACCATGCCGGTGAATCAGCACACCACGGCGAACACGGCGTCGGCGCCCTGCGCATCCTTACGGTCGACAATAAATGTGAGCTGCGGTTCCAGCAAAAGGGGCGCGGCAATGAGCGACAGGCCCGAAGCGAAGACCGCCTGCCGCCATCCGCCCAGCATGGCGCTCACCATGACGGGGATGTACAGCAGGCCAAGGGGCGCACACGGCCCGATGATGTCCGTCCTTCGAATTGGATGAAGGCGCACAGGCTGACCAGCACCAGGAAAAGGAGAAACGGCATGAACAGCGCCGCGGCTGGCCCTTGGAATAAGCGTCGTGGCTTCATCCTTACTCCTTGCCAATTATTGGACAGGCGCCGCGACCGATGCACACCATCTTATCCTGTCATCTTGATAACGCGTCGCCAGTTCGGCAAGAACGGCGATGGCGTTCGCATCCAACACACAGATGGCGCCAGCGCCGGTGACCCACATGTCAGGCGCCAGCCTTGAGGCCGCGTACATGCGCAAGGACCTCCAGCTCGCGCCCTTCTCCGACCAGCTCAGCCGGAGTCTTGCCCTCGAACGCGCCCAGCGACTGGTTCATCCACGCATTCGCCGCGTCGTCGCCGGAGACGATGCGGCGGACTTCGTGCATGACGGTGTAATAAGCCTGGGCCTTGCGCGATTGGTGCTGGAAGCGGTCGCGCAGGGCAGCCAGGGCGTCGGGAGTAAGTCGTTCGTCGTTTGCCATGGATGTCGTCCAGCGAAAAGCGACATCATACCTGCGCCGCCCGCCTCCACCCGATGGAGGAGCGGACTCAGCGCAGCGCCGCCTGGACTTCGCGCGCCATCCTGGCCAGCACAGCGCGCAGCATGAGCCGCGCCATGGCGAGGGGCCGGCGCCGGTCCAGCCCGCGCCGCGCCATCCGCTGCGGCAGGAAGAAGCGCGCGAAGGCCGGCCGACCGCCTGGACGCAGCTCCCAGAAGCAGCCGCCCGCCCAGGCCGTGTCGAACCCGTCCTCCGCCTTCAGAAGCTTGAGGGCAGTGCCGGAACACATCGCC
Source organism: Massilia sp. AB1 (assembly GCF_018119385.1). Taxonomy (NCBI): domain Bacteria; kingdom Pseudomonadati; phylum Pseudomonadota; class Betaproteobacteria; order Burkholderiales; family Oxalobacteraceae; genus Massilia; species Massilia sp. AB1. Next base: position 39,686 of record NZ_JAGKSG010000033.1, read on the forward strand.
ACGTCCGCCGGGCCATCGCGCGCCAGCAGCCGGAAGCCCCTTCGGTACGACAGTTCCACCGTCTGCCGTGCATCGGCCAGCTGGATCGCCAGCGGGCGCAGCGCCCCCACCGTCTCCAGCAGGCGGGGCAGCCCGTGCAGGCTGGCGCCGGCGCGCTCGCGGTATTTCTGGAATGCGGCGCGCAGCTCCGCCAGGCCCGCATCTGGCGGGCGCGGCAAGGGTGCCGGCGCCGCGCGCCAGCAGGCGCTCCAGTGCGCCAGCGCCGCCTCGCTGCGCGCGCCTAGGCTGGCGGCGCTGTCCTGTTCCAGGTCGATGGCGCCGCCGGGCGCAAGGAAGCGGATCAGCGGACGCGCAGTTTCCAGCTGCGGCGCGTCGACCACCCCGGCCGGGCTGCGCCGTCCATGGTTGAGCCAGGCGTTGTCGGCGCGCGCGAAACGCGCGAACGCGGCCACCGGCACCACCAGGCGCGGCCGGAATACCTCGATCTGCAGCGCCAGCCGGGCGATCCCCTTCGCGGCCGCTTCCTCGCGCAGGGCGAACTGGTCCGGGTTGCCGCACCAGGCCATGTCGGCGAAGCCCGACAGCAGCAGGTCGATGCGCGCAGCGCGCCGGCGCAGCTGCACGGCGGCCCTGGCGCAGGCGGCGCGCGTGCCCAGGGCCCGCTCCCCCAGGTGGAGAATGCTGCGGCGGCCGGCCTGGACCAGGCACCAGGAGTCGGCGTCGCCGTTGGCGAAGGCGGTCAGGCGCAAGTCCTTCCCCAGCGCCAGCGGCTGCCCGTCTTTACACTCGGCCAGGGCCAGCCGCTGGCGGCGCAGCTCGTCGGCCAGGCGCCAGTCCCTTCCCTGGCGGTACAGGAAGGTGGCGATGCCGCGAAAATCCGCCTTGAAACTGCGCAGGAAGGGCAGCGAGAGACGGTCGGGCGTGGCGCGCGAGCACCATACGTAGACCGGCAGGCCGCAGCTGTTGAGTTCGGCGATCAGGGCGGCGCTGCTGGTGGACGGATCGGCCAGGCTCCAGGCCCCGTCCAGCACCGTGCCTTCCAGCCAGGGGTCGGCCAGCAGCAGCGCGGACTCGGTGCGCACCATGAAACTGGCGTGATTCAGGAAGGTGAAGGTCGGCGAGGCCATGGCTGATTCAGGCAAGCGGCGGGCTGTGGGCTGTGATCCAGGGGGCCTTTCAGCGTAACGGCGCGCCGCCCGGGGGCCATGATCCGCCACAATCGCGTGCAATCTGCACAATCAGCGCGAAAAGTCGGGCCTTTCGCCTTCGCCAAAGCACGGAAACCCCCTACAATAAGGTTGATGTAAGGAATCTTTTTTCGGACTGACACGCCATGCCCCTGGAATCCCTTTTCTTCGCGCCCCCGGCCACCCTCGGCGCCGCGCTCGCGGCAGCCCTGTTCGGACTGCTGGTCGGCAGTTTCCTGAACGTGGTCATCTACCGGATTCCCGCCATGATGCAGCGCGAGTCCGACAACTATGTGGCGGCGGAGACCGGCAAGGAGCCGCCGCACACGGAACGTTTCAACCTGATGGTGCCGCGCTCGCGCTGCGGCCATTGCGGCCACCAGATCACGGCGATGGAAAACATCCCGGTCATCAGCTGGCTGGCCCTGCGCGGCAAGTGCAGTTCCTGCAAGACCCCGATCTCGGCGCGCTACCCGGCCATCGAACTGTTCACCGCCATCGTTTCCGGCCTGCTGGTCTGGACCTTCGGCAGCGGCGCGATGGGCCTGGCGACCCTGCTGTTCGCCTGGCTGCTGATCGCGATGACCTTCATCGACTTCGACACCCAGCTGCTGCCGGACGACCTCACCTATCCGCTGCTGTGGGCCGGCCTGCTCGTCAATATCAACGGCACCTTCGTGCCGCTGCAGGACGCCGTGATCGGCGCGGCGGCCGGCTACCTGGTGCTGTGGGCGGTGTACTGGCTGTTCAAGCTGGTGACCGGCAAGGAAGGCATGGGCTACGGCGACTTCAAGCTGCTGGCCGCCCTCGGCGCCTGGCTCGGCTGGGCCATGCTGCCGACCATCATCCTGCTGTCCTCGATCGTCGGCGCCGTGGTCGGCATCAGCCTGATCCTGTTCGCCAAGCGCGGGCGCGACAAGCCGATCCCCTTCGGCCCCTACCTGGCGGCCGCCGGCCTGATCGCCCTGTTCTACGGCGAGCAGCTGAGCCGCTTCACCCAGAGCCTGGTTGCCTGAGATGGACAAGGCGTTCTCGGTCGGCCTCACCGGCGGCATCGGGTGCGGCAAGACCACCGTGGCCGACATGTTCGCGGAGCTCGGCGCTTCGGTGATCGACACCGACCAGATCGCCCACTCCCTGACCGCGCCGCACGGGGCCGCGATGCCGGCCCTGCTGGCCGAGTTCGGCGAGGAGTTCGCCACGCCGGATGGCGCGCTCGACCGGGCAAAGATGCGCGCCCTGGTGTTTTCCGACGCCACCGCCCGCGCCCGCCTGGAAGCCATCCTGCATCCGCGCATCCGGGACGCCACCGCGGCGGCAGCGGCCATCGCCACCGGGACCTATACGATCTTCGTGGTGCCCCTGCTGATCGAGTCGGGTACCTGGCGCGAACGCGTCACCCGCGTGCTGGCAATTGACTGCTCCGAAGACACGCAAGTGGCGCGTGTCATGACGCGCAGCGGCCTGAGCGCCGAGCAGGTGCGCGCGATCATGGCGGCCCAGGTCACCCGCGCGCAGCGGCTGGCGGCAGCCGACGACGTCATCAATAACGACGAAGGACTGGACGAATTGCGGCCCCAGGTGGAGCGTTTACATGCGCAGTATCTGTCCTATAGCAAGATAATGTAACAAGATCAATGCAGGATTTGTAATTTTACGCATCATGGTTCAGAATCACGGGGTTGCCAGCCAGCCTACATTCAAGGGAATGTCATTTTGATCGTCTACGAATATCCTTTCAACGAGCGGATTCGCACGTTGTTGCGGCTGGAGGACCTGTACGAGAAGTTCAAGTTCTTTGTGCATCAGGAACACCCGATGCAGCACCATGTGGCGCTGGCGACCATCTTCGACATGCTCGAAGTGGCGGGACGCGCCGACCTGAAGTCCGACCTGCTGCAGGAACTCGAGCGCCAGAAGCAAAGCCTGCTGGCCTACCGCAGCAACCCCGCCGTCGCCGCCGAGATGCTCGACGCCGTGCTGACCGAACTGGACCAGGTGAGCAGCGCGCTGGTGGCGAGCCAGGGCAAGACCGGTCAGAACGTGCGCGACAACGAATGGCTGATGAGCATCCGCGGCCGCACCATCATCCCGGGCGGCGCCTGCGAATTCGACCTGCCCTCCTACTACGCCTGGCAACAGCGCCCGTCCGAGCAGCGCCATGCCGACATCATGAACTGGTTCGCACCGCTGGCGCCGCTGTTCGACGCGCTGTCGTTGGTGCTGCGCCTGCTGCGCGACTCGGGGCGCCCGGTCAAGATGATCGCCACCGCCGGCAGCTACCAGCAGATGCTGCAGGGGAAGGTCTACCAGATGCTGCGCCTGACCCTGGACGAGTCGCTTGGCGCAATTCCCGAAATCTCGGCCAACAAGTATATGCTGTGGGTACGCTTCACCACCCAGGACGGCGACCTCAAGCCGAAGCCCCTGGAAGAAGACGTGCCTTTCGATTTAACTCTTTGTAATTTCTAGTGCCATGACTGTTGTTTCCTGCCCTACCTGCGGCAAGAAGGTCGAGTGGATCCCGGCCAACAAGTTCCGCCCGTTCTGTTCCGAACGCTGCAAGCAGATCGACCTGGGCGCCTGGGCCGAGGAGAAGTACACGATCCCCGGCGGCGCACCGACCGACCCGCAAGACAAGCCGTCGGACGACTGACGGGCGCATGCGCGGCGCGCCTATCGCTTCCTCCTCCTTCTGTGCACGCCTGGCGCTGGTTCGTATCAATGTGAAAGGATCGTCATGCCGCTCGTTTCGATTACCGTCCGCAAGCCCAAGACCGCCGAGTTCAAGAACACCGTGTTCGACAGCGCCCACCACGCCCTGGTGGCGGTGGGCGTACCCGCCACCGACCAGTTTCAGCGCGTGTTCGAACTCGACGCCGCCGATTTCCGTTTCGGGCCGGACTATCCGGATTTGCATACTTCGCGTAACGACGACTTCGTGCTGATCGAGATCCTGTGGTCGGTGGGGCGCAGCGTGAAGGTCAAGAAGAAGCTGCTGGCGGAACTGATGAACAAGCTGCGCGACGCGGGGATGGAGCCGGAGAATGTGATGGTGATCTTTAAGGAGGTGGGCTGGGAGAACTGGTCGTTTGCGGGTGGGCGCTTGCTGCATACCTGACGACCGCAACCGCTTCAATATGACCCCCAGCCACAAAACCGTCGTTCCGGCGAAGGCCGGAACCCAAGTTTGTTCGCACACCCGCTACGTTTAGGGCAGGTGGCTACGCGAAGAACTTAGGTTCCGGCCTTCGCCGGAACGACGGTCTTGGGGCTAACGGTTGTTGGATACAGTGGCGCGGCTCACGCCCCAACCCGAATCCCCTGCGGCACCACCACCGGCTTGTTCCGCCGCCCGTACCGATCCATGAACAAGCCTTCCAGCCCGATCTCCGGCTGCCTTCCCGACAGCAGGTCAGCCAGCACCCTTCCCGACCCGCACGCCATGGTCCACCCCAGGGTCCCGTGCCCCGTATTGAGGAACAGGTTGCGATACGGCGTCGGCCCCACCACCGGCGTGCCGTCCGGCGTCATTGGCCGCAGGCCGCACCAGAACGAGGCTTTCGAGACGTCGCCGCCGTCCGGGAACAGGCTGGTCACCGAATGCTCCAGCGTGTCGCGGCGCGCCTGGTGCAGGCGCAGGTCGTAGCCGCTCAGCTCCGCCGTGCCGCCGACGCGGATGCGGTCGCCCAGGCGCGTGATCGCCACCTTGAAGCTCTCGTCCATCACCGTCGATTCCGGCGCCCCGGATGCGTCCGTGATCGGCACCGTGATCGAATAGCCCTTCACCGGATACACGGGTATGTGGATGCCGATCTGCTTGAGCATCAGCGGCGAATAGCTGCCCAGCGCCAGCACGAACTGGTCCGCCTTGAGCTCGCCCTTGGAAGTGATCACGCCGCTGACGCGGTCGCCCTCCGTGACCAGGCGCTCGATCCTGACCTCGTGCTCGAACTTCACGCCCAGCGCTTTCGCCATGCCCGCCAGGGCCTGGGTGAACTTGAAGCAGTCCCCGGTCTCGTCGTTCGGCAGCAGCAGGCCGCCCACGAACTTGCCGCTCACCCGCGCCAGCGCCGGCTCGTACTGCTCGCAGCCGCCCGGCTCGAGCAGCTTGTAGGGCACGCCGTATTGCTGCAGCACCTCGATGTCGGTGGCGGAGCCCTCGAACTGTTTCTGGGTGCGGAACAGCTGCAGCGTGCCCTTGCTGCGCTCATCGTAGGCGATGCCGGTGTCCTTGCGCAGCTGGACCAGCACGTCGCGGCTGTACTCGGCCAGGCGCACCATGCGGCCCTTGTTGACCTGGTAGCTGCGGTGATTGCAGTTGCCCAGCATTTGCAGGATCCAGCGCCACTGCGCCGGGTCCATGCGCGGACGGATCACCAGGGGGCTGTGCTGCATCGTCAGCCATTTGAGGGCCTTGAGCGGCACTCCCGGTCCCGCCCAGGGCGTGGCGTAGCCGGGCGAGATTTCGCCGGCGTTGCCGAAACTGGTTTCCATGCCGGCGCCGGGCTGGCGGTCGACCACCGTGACATCATGCCCGGCCTTGGCCAGGAAATACGCCGATGCGGTTCCGATGACGCCACTGCCGAGGATGATGACTTTCACTTCAGGTCCTTAAGTGTGAGAGGGATAGCGCACCCGGTCGAGCCATTCGAGCAGCGGGATGGTGGCCGGCAGCAGCGGGCTGACGCTGTAGGCGCCCTGCCATGCGAAGGCCTGGCCCTCCAGGCTTTGCGGCTCGCCCGCCCACTCGCGGCAGATGTAGAAATACAGGCGCACGTGGGCGTGCTCGTAGACGTGCTCGACGCAGCACCAGGGCTCGCCTTCGATCACCTGCACGCCGAGTTCCTCGACGAACTCGCGCTGCAGCGCCACGAAGATATCCTCGCCCGCCTCGACTTTCCCGCCCGGGAATTCCCAGTAGCCCGCATAGGGCTTGCCTTCCGGCCGCTGGCCGAGCAGCACGTCGCCGTTGGGACGCATCAGGATGCCGACCGCGACATCCACCGGCCGCGCCTTTGCTTTTACTTCACTCATTCGTTTCTGGATCCGGCAGTTTGCCGGCATAGTCCTTCGCAAATTGCCAGGCCACGCGGCCCGAACGGGAACCGCGCTGCAGGGCCCATTGCAGGGCTTGCGCACGGGCGCCCTCGATCTGTTCCGGCGTGCAGCCGAAGCTGGCCAGCCAGTGGCCCACGATGTCCAGGTAGTCGTCCTGGCGGAACGGATAGAAGGAGAGCCACAGGCCGAAACGCTCCGACAGCGAGATCTTCTCTTCCACCGTCTCGCCCGGATGCAGGTCGCCGTCCTCGCCGTGGCGGTAGCCCGCGTTGTCCGACATTTTTTCCGGCATCAGGTGGCGCCGGTTCGAGGTCGCATAGATCAGGACATTGTCCGACTGCGCGCTGACGCTGCCGTCCAGCGCCACCTTCAGCGCCTTGTAGCCCGCCTCGCCCTCTTCGAAGGACAGGTCGTCGCAGAAGATCACGAAGCGCTCCGGCCGTCCCGCCACCAGGTCGACGATGTCCGGCAGGTCCGCCAGGTCTTCCTTGTCGACCTCGATCAGGCGCAGGCCCTGGTCCGCAAAACCGTTCAAACAGGCCTTGATCAGCGAGGACTTGCCGGTGCCGCGCGCGCCGGTAAGCAGCACGTTGTTGGCCGGGCGGCGCGTGACGAACTGGCGCGTGTTCTGCTCGATCTGGCGCTTCTGCGCCTCCACGTGCTGCAGGTCCTCGAGGCGGATGGTGGAGGCGTGCAGCACCGGCTGCAAATATTTACCCCCACCATTGGTGCGCTTGCGCCAGCGGAAGGCGAAGCTGCGCTTCCAGTCCGGTTCGCGCGGCACGGGCGGCGGCAGCACCGCCTCCACGCGCGCCAGCAGGGCTTCGGCGCGGTGCAGGAACTGTTCCAGCGGTGTCATTACTCGGTTCGACCCGTCAAGAACGATAGTCGGCGTTGATCGACACGTAGTCGTGCGACAGGTCGCAAGTCCAGACGGTGGCGGTGGCGTCGCCGCGCGCCAGCTTCACACGCACGGTGATCTCGGCCTGCTTCATCACGCGCTGGCCGTCTTCTTCCTTGTAGTCCGGATTGCGGCCGCCGCTCTTGGCCACCCACACGTCGTCCAGGTAGAGGTCGAGTTTGGTGACGTCGAGGTCGTCCACGCCGGCATAGCCGACCGCGGCCAGGATGCGGCCCAGGTTCGGGTCGGACGCGAAGAAGGCGGTCTTGACCAGCGGCGAATGGGCGATGGCGTAGGCGATCTTGCGGCACTCGGCCACGTCGCGGCCTTCGTCCACCGTGATGGTCATGAACTTGGTCGCGCCTTCGCCGTCGCGGATGATCTGCTGCGCCAGGTTGCGCGAGATCTCGGTGACGGCTTCCTTCAGGGCCTCGTACTCGGCGCCGCTGGCGGCCTTGATCTCCAGGCCGCCAGCGCCGGTGGCGATCAGCATGAAGGAATCGTTGGTCGAGGTGTCGCCGTCGATGGTGATGCTGTTGAACGAGTGGTCGGCCGCGTGCTTGACCAGTTCGTCCAGCACCGGCTGGGCGACCTTGGCGTCGAAGGCGACGTAGCCGAGCATGGTGGCCATGTTCGGCTTGATCATGCCGGCGCCCTTGCTGATGCCGGTCAGGGTCACCGTGTGGCCGCCGATGGTGACAGTGCGCGAGGCCGCCTTCGGCTGGGTGTCGGTGGTCATGATCGCCTCGGCGGCGTTGAACCAGTTGTCGGCCTTGAGCTTGGCGACGGCGGCCGGCAGGCCGGCCTTGACCTTCTCGATCGGCAGCTGTTCCAGGATCACGCCGGTGGAGAATGGCAGCACCTGCTGCGGCTGCAGGCCGAGCAGGCCCGCCAGTTCGGCGCAGGTGGCCTGGGCGTTGGCCAGCCCTAGCTCGCCGGTGCCGGCGTTGGCGTTGCCGGTGTTGACCACCAGGGCGCGGATCGGTGCGCCGCCGTTCTTCACGGCTTCCAGGTTGGCCTTGCTGACCTGCACCGGCGCGGCGCAGAAGCGGTTCAGGGTGAACACGCCCGACACGGTGGCGCCTTCCGCCAGCTTCATCACCAGGATGTCCTTGCGGTTGGGCTTCTTGATGCCGGCTTCGGCGTAGCCGATTTCAATGCCGTTGACGGGTTTCAGGTCGGCTGCGACTGGCAGCGGGGAGTTGACGGCCATGGCGATCTCACGGGAAAGATTGGTGAAAACGCTATTGTACCGTCAGTGGCCGCCATGACGGGCGCACGGGGCCGCAGCCGGGCGGCCCCGAGGCTTCAGGAACGGGGGGCGTTGGCCGCTGCGGCGTGCATCTTCTGCGCGTACTCGCGCATCGACGGCGACTGCGCCACGGCGGCGGCGCGGATCTTCTCGATGCGTGCGAGCGCGGCGCGGCTGTGCTCCGGCGGGATGAAGGGCGACTGCGCGCTGCCATGCTCGGGCAGATGGCGCATGCCGCTCAGGATATAGAACCAGTTGTGCGCGCCGAAGGTCGAGAGATGCCGGTTGATGTCGGTGGCACTCGGCAGCTTTTCACGCCACAAGGCCAGCAGCGCCTGCAGCCGGTCCGGCAGCTTCACTTCTTCCGTGTAGGCGCGCCAGAAAGGCGTATCGCGGCGCTGCGAAATCACATAATGCAGCAGGACGAAGTCGTGCAGTTCGTCGTACAGGTCGGCCATCAGTCCGTTATAGCACTCGCGGGCGGCCTGGGCGCCGGGCCTGACCGGCAGGTAGTCGAGCCACAGCTGCAGCGCATGCTCGATCAGGTAGATGCCGGTCGACTCGAGCGGTTCGATGAAGCCGCTGGACAGGCCCAGCGCGAGGCAATTCTTTTCCCAGGCGCGGACATGGCGTCCGACGCGCATGCGCAGCACGCGCGGCTCGCCGATCGCCTTGCGGCCTGCGTTGCAGGCGGCAAGGGTAGCCGCCGCTTCGTCATCCGAGCAGAAGCGCGAGGCGTAGACATAGCCGGTGCCTTTGCGCGACTGCAGGTCGATGTCCCAGGTCCAGCCGGATTTCTGGGCGGTCGAGACCGTGTAGCTGCGCAGCGCGCCGCCCGGGTTCTCGTGCTCGACCGGACAGGCCACCGCGCGGTCGCACAACAGGGTATCGCCATAGGACTGGAACGGCACCTGCAGCGCCTTGCCCAGCAACAAGGAAGAAAAGCCGCTGCAGTCGATGAAGAAGTCCGCGGCATGGCGCGCGCCATCCTTCAGCCGCACCGCCGCAATGCCAGCCTCGTTCAGCTCGACCTGTTCGACCGTGCCCACGACGTGGCGCACGCCGTTGCGGATGCCCGCGTCGCGCAGCAGATGCGCCAGCAGGACCGCATCGAGGTGGTAGCCGTAGGAGATCGGCGCGTCATACGCCGGCGAGGCCATGAGCTTGGGAGAGCGCATCGCGTCCATCAGGGCCGGCTGCACCACCCCGACTTCGGTGAAAGGCTGCTGCATCAGTCCGCGCTGCTTGAGGTTCAGCCAGTGCGTCATGGTCGAGTAGCCCTCGGCGGCGATCGGCGTGTCGAAGGGATGGTCGTAGCGGTCGCCCGCGGCCTCGTCGCCGCCCTCGCGCCAGCCGACGAAACGGATGCCGTTCTTCAAGGTGGCTTCGGCTCGTCCGAACAGGTCCGCTTCGGGAATACCGATGGTGCGCAGGGTCTGGCGCAGCGATGGCAAGGTCGCTTCGCCCACACCGATGCTGGAGATGTCTTCCGATTCGATCAGGGTGATGCTGACGGGATGGGCCGGGTTCGCGCCGAGGGCGCGTTGCAGGTAGGTGGCGGCCAGCCAGCCAGCGGTGCCGCCGCCGACGATCACGAGGGACTTGAAGGGGATCATGGTGCAAACTACTGAGAAAGAAATACTGCCGGCTACTCGACTTCGCCGACGAAGATGCGTTGCGTCAGGCGCGCCTGGCGCATGGTCGGGGCAGCCGCCACGTCGCGCATGTCGATCGCATGAAAGGCATTGCCCGCGTACATGACCAGCCGGTTGAACTTGCCCCGCAGGGAGTACACGCGCTCCCATGGACCGTCATCGCCGACGGCATAGGTTTCCGGCTGGCTCGCTTCGCCGAATTCGTCCAGCCAGGCCTGGTAGCGCTTCGCGTCCTCGAGCGATACCATGGTGGCGAGGCCGGTCGGCCGGTGGCGGAAGAAACCGGTCCCGACCTCGTACTCGTCGTTCAGGTAGACCAGCCCGGCGAGCGGCACCGGATCGACGTGGGGGTGCTTCTGCTTGGCCAGCATCTGAGCGGCCGGTGTCGTAACGATCGAGAAATCGGACCAGATGCTGTCCGTCACGGCACGCACGTTGCCGAGCAAGGAGAACATGCGTGTCAGCGTAGCGAACAGCGCGGCCGTCTCTTCCCTGTCGATGCCGCTGTGCATGCCGGGGTAGTAGGCCGTCGACGCGTCGTAGCGGCCGGCGAGCGCAGCCGCCCGCACCGCCTGCGGATCGGCGTAGAAATCGTCGACCACCAGCACCTGGGTGCCGGCCGGCGTACATTCGACGCTCAGGGTGGCGGCCGGATTCAGCGCGAACAGGGACACCGGTGCTCCTTAGGCCTTGTTGCGGCGGCGCACGGCAGCCGCGCCCAAGGCCGCCGCCGCCATCAGGCCCAGCGTTCCCGGCTCCGGCACCTCGCTGGACGGGTCGCCGGTCACATAGGTCAGCGAAGCGGTCTGCAGCCTGAACTGGCCGAGCGGGGCGGACACCAGCGCCTCGAGGATACCGTCCGACGTGAGCGACTTGAGCGCGTCGGCATTCAGGTGGAACGCGACTTCGAGCGCGCCCGAGATCGCTTCGTAGGTGTCGCGCTCGCGCACGTAGCGGTAGAGGTAGCCGTTCTGGTAGCTGCCGTCGGTGCGCTCGTAGACCGGCGCGCCGTAGGATCCTGCCGAGTTACTCGTGGTGGAGGCGCTGTCGCTGCCCTGCTGGCCTGCAACGTCCACCAGCATGGTGTCGGCCACGGTGTCGCGATGGGCGATGTCGCGCGAGCGCACGCTGGAGGTATCGGTCACATTGAAGCTGTAGTAGGCGGTTCCCGTCACCGGGGAATAGCTTTCGCACCGGCGGCTGCCGAGCCAGGTGTAGTAACAGCCGTTGCCGACGTAGTAGGTATAGGTATAGGGCACGTAGACGGTGTGGCTCGACGTTCCAATGTTCTCGTAGCCGCTGTACGGCATCGCGTTGTTCTGGTTGTACTGGGCATCCGAGTAGCCGTACACGATCAGGTCGGCTTCAAGGATGTCCTGTGCGCCGCGGCCCAGCTGGGCCAGCTGCGAATTCAGGTTGAAGCTGATATTGGCCGACTGGCCGGAAGTCAGCAGCTCTCCCAGGCTGATGGTCTGGGTGGTGGTGATCGGGGCGGCCTGGACCGAGGCGGCGCCAGCCAGGGCAAGCGCGGCGGTGAGATGTTTTGCCATCGATGTTGTTATCTTAGATGTTGTTATACAGGAAATGCGATTGACTTTAATCACTTTTAATTAACGATGTTATATCAATTTATCCTTGGCGAATAGCAATAACAACATCGGATCGCCCTTCTCTGCCGCAAGAGCCTGAAAACGTCGTTCGATGACGACGCATTGTGAAATCCCATGTTTGCCAAAGTGACATGCGTGCCGTCCGCCCGGCATTTCTGTCCGCACGGCCGTGCAAACGATAGCTCTAGCTTTTGGGCCGTTAACCCCAGTTCATAAGCACGTTTTCCGCTATAGCCGCGCACAATTGAACTTAGTTCATTTTCTTGTTGCGGATCAAAGCCTTACGATTTCCCGCGGAAAACCATGCATATACTCGGCGGGCCGTTCAGGCAAGCCGTGCGCCGGCCGGCATCCACACCAACAACAGGAGACAACAATGAAGGTAACCGTAAAGGCGCGGCTGCTCGTCGTGCTGTGCGCCGGACTTGCCGGGGCGCCGCTGGCGTTCGCCGACGGCAAACCCGCCGAGCTGAGCGTATCGGCGAAGCAGTACAAGCAGTACTTCAAGGCAGCGTCCGACGAGTTCAATGTCCCGGTCGAGCTGCTCGAATCGATCGCCTATGCCGAGACGCGCTGGCACCCGCACGTGCCCAAGGGGCAACTCAAGAAAAACGGCGAGCCCGAGGTCGAAGTCGAATCGCACCACGGCATGCCGATCAGCTACGGCATCATGGGACTGCGCGACGATCCGCACTTCGGCCACTCGCTGACGCAAGGCGCGGCGCTGATCCGCGTCACGCCCGAGCAAGCCGCCTCCGACACCCGCAGCAACATCCGCGCCGCCGCCGCCCTGCTCGCCCAGTACGGCAACCGCAAGACGCGCGCCTTCCCGCTCGAGGACTGGGAAGACGCCGTGGCCCGCTACAGCGGCATCCCGCAGCGCGAGATCGCGCAGATCTATTCCTACGAGGTCTATACCGCGATCCGCCAGGGACGCGGCAGCGACCAGTACAAGATCAACCAGCGCCATGTCGAGATGGAGCGCATCTACGGCAAGGACAAGCTCAGGAAGCTGTCCGCGCGCCGCATCACGGTCGAAACCGGCACGCCGGATCCGAAGATCTCGGCGCCCGACTTCGCCGACACCCCGAATAAAAAATAAAGCAGCATCTACGGAGACAATCTCATGAAGACTATCTTTCGCGGCTTGCTCGCAAGCCTCTGCCTTGCTGCGTCCGTACAGCCGGCCCTCGCCTCGACCGACTATCCGCCCGCCATCTGGAACCCGGCCGCCAGCTGCAATTATTCGGCCCGCACCGCCGCCGTCAGCCATGTGACCGTGCACACCACTCAGGGCTCCTACGCGGGCTCGATCTCCTGGTTCCAGAACTGCAGCGCCGGCGTCAGCGCCCACTACGTCATCCGTTCGTCGGACGGCCAGGTGACCCAGATGGTGCGCGAGGCCGACAAGGCATGGCACGTGGGGACCTCGAACGGCTACACTGTCGGCATCGAGCACGAGGGCTACATCAACGATCCCGGCACCTGGTACACCAGCGCCATGTACAACGCCTCGGCCGCGCTCACGCGCGACATCCTGGCTTCGCGCTCGCTGTCGCAGAAGGTCTACGACGGTGGCGCGGGCTGGAATGCGGTGCCATCGGACTCGCTGTACAACGTCAAGGGCCACGTCAACTACGCCAACCAGAGCCACACCGACCCGGGTTCGGGCTGGGACTGGCCGCGCTATAAATCGCTGGTCGCGGGCAGCGGCAGCGGCGGCACGAGCATGACCTGGCCGCTGGTCCAGTACGGCAATACGGGCGAGCGGGTGCGCAGCATCCAGTACCTGCTGCAGCAATGGGGCTATACGCTCACCGTGAACGCCAGCTTCGACACGGCCACCCAGACCGCGGTGAAGAACTTCCAATCCTCGCACGGCCTGGGTGCGGACGGCATCGTCGGCAACGCGACCTGGCCGGCGCTGACCATCCTCACCCAGCAGGGGGACTCGGGCGCCAAGGTGCGCGCGGTGCAGAGCCAGCTGAACGAAAGCGGCGCCGGCATCGCGGTCGACGGCGCCTTCGGCCCGGCCACGGCCACGGCGGTCAAGAACTTCCAGACCTCCAAGGGCCTGGGCGCGGACGGCATCGTCGGCGACAACACCTGGAACAAGATGGTCTGGTAAGCCTGCGCGGTATCATCTCGCGTTCATCGCCCTCTTGACCCTCACGCCGCGTGAGGGTCGACACTGGCGCCACGCTGAAGAAAGGAGCCGACCCATGCTGAAAGTAGGAGAACTCGCCGCGCTCGCGCACCTCACTGTGCGCACGCTGCACCATTACGACAGCATCGGGCTGCTCCGCCCTTCCGCGCGTTCCGATGCCGGCTACCGGCTCTACGACCGTGACGACGTGGCCAGGCTGCAGCAGATCCAGGCCCTGCGCGTTCTCGGCATGAGCCTGGCCGACATCGGCCTTTACCTGGACAGTCCGGACGCCTCGCCGCTGGCGGTGGTCGAGCGCCAGCTCGCCGCCGTCGACCGGCAGATCCTTGACGCCACGCAGATGCGCCGGCAGCTGCTGCGCCTGCGCGGCGAGCTGGTGCGCGGGGCCAAGCCCGAACTGTCCGACTGGCTCACCACGTTGGAGACGATGACCGTGTACGAACAATACTTCACCAAGGACGAACTGGAGCAGCTTCCCTTTTTCAGCAATCCCGATGCGCAGGCCGACTGGCGGCAATTGGTCGAACAGGGAACGGGCCTGATGCGTTCGCAAGTTCCACCGGCTTCGAGCGCCGCCAAGTCCTTCGCCCAGCGCTGGCTGGACGCCTTCCAGCGCGATACCGCGCACAACGATGCCTTCGCCAGCCGCATCAACCTGATGGCCGCGCGCGAACAGCAGGCCATGCAGGAGCAGTTCGGCGTCTCGCCGGAACTGATGGGCTATGTGATGGCATCCATCGGCGAGTTGCGGCGCGACGTGTATGCGCGCTACCTCGCGCCCGAGGTCCTGGAGCGCATGGCGCGCCACCAGGCAGAGCACGGGCACGAGTGGCCCGGCCTGATCGGCGCGGTGCGCGAGCAGATGGGGAGCGATCCCGACGCGCGCGGCCCCGAGGCGCGGGCGCTGGCGCGGCGCTGGATGAGCATGTTCCAGGACATGGTAGGTACCGACCCGGTCGCCGTCGAAGCCTTCCGCCGGGCCAGCGCCAGCGAACCCGTGCTGCGCATGGGCAGCGGCATCGGCGACGACATGCTCGATTACCTGCGCAAGGCGATGTCGCCGCCGCCGGACATGGAACGCTCGACGCGCAGCGCATAGCAGCCGTAGGCGGTGAAGCGGGCCAGCACGAAGGCGACGTCCTCACGCGCGAAGAAGGCAGTCAGGTCGGCGGCCGCCGCCTGGGGCGAGCTGACGCGGGCGTCGACGATGCGCTCGTCGCGGCTGTAGGCGCGCAGCACGAAGCTCGCGCCCAGGTAGGGGATCTCCCCATCGACCGGCAGGGAGGCGCGCTGCGCTGCGCCTTCTCCCTGCGCCGCCAGGAAGACCGGGCCGTATTCGCGGTAGGGTCCGGCCTGGGTGAAGGGGCAGTAGCTGGCGAGCAGGATCGCTTCGCCCGGCTCGGCGCGCCGCAGCGCGTCGCGCAGCGGTTCTCCTCCTTGTGCGAGATGAGGTTCGACAGGCTGGCCCAGGTCGTCGACGCCGGCGCGGGCGCGGCGCACGAAGTCTTGCGGTAAGGAGAGGATGCGCAGCGCGGCGGATTCCAGGTGCGGGTACATAATGGCCTCGTGATCGAATGAAGGCTTCCATCGTCGGCGATTGCGGTCGCGCAGGCGTCTCGCTTATTGCTATCGAATAGCTTTTGGTGACAATGCATGCATTTTCTTGCTCCAGGCGCTTGGTAAGCTTGAGGCTTGCGAACCACCTTGGACACCATGGATTTCCAGACCCAGAAAGCGCGCGCCTTCACCGTCCTGTCGCGCCACGGCCTCAAGCGCTACCGCTTTACCCCTCCTCCGTTCCAGCTCCTGTGGAACCTGGGCATCCAGGTCCGGCCTCCGCACTTCATGGACTTTGCCGCCGCAGCGTCCTTGTTCGGCGCCTGGTTTGCCGTTTTCTGGGGCACGATCATGTGGGCGATTGTCTGGTTCCGTGAAGGCACGAGCTTGTTGAGGGGCACGGCAACGGCGCTCTGCGCCGGCCTGTGTTACGGCTTGTTCATGGCTTTCGTGTACCGCCGCGAGCGGCTGAAGCACAACTTGCCGAGCTGGGAGTCGCTGCGCGACGTCCCGCAAGATCATGCATCCCCGACGACAGCGCTGCCTCGCTGAAGCCTGAGCGTCCTGGGGCCCGCTTCCCTTTTGCCGCGGCATCCATTCGGGCCGCGGCTTTTTT
>NZ_JAGKSG010000034.1:0-53223 GCF_018119385.1 Massilia sp. AB1
GGCCTTCGCCGGAATGACGGTCTGTGGGCTTGCCACTAGCATTGGAATCGTCGTCCCGGCGCAGGCCGGGACCCAAGTTCTCGGCAAACATCACCGTTCTTACGCTCCGATCCACGGCAGACCAGCTTTACACCACCCCCCGATGGTCTTGCGGTGCCCCTCCGCATCCTTGTCCCCCTCAAAACCTTCGAGAATGTCATACGACTGCGCGAATCCATGTTCGGTCGCCACCCGCGCGCTATGCCGCGAGCGCACCCCCGAGCGGCACAGGAACAGCAGCACCTCATCCTTGCGCGCCACCTTCTCCAGCTGCGCACCGAACTCCGGATTCGGCACCCCGCCGGGATAGGTGGCCCACTGCACCGCCGCATGCTGGGCGTCGGGAATCGCCACCCGGCCGACCCAGTCGCGTTCGGCATTGGTGCGCACATCCACCAGTTTCACATTCGGATCGGCCTGGAGCAGGGCGAAAGCCTCGTCCGGGGTCACCGCGCCCGCATAGGGCTGGCCTGCGGCGCGCTGGCGCGCGGCCTCGAGAATTTGTTCGGGAGTCATTTCGTGTGTCCGTTTTCGAGCATAAAAGCGCGATGCACCATCCTGGATCAGTGTATGCTGCGCTGCCGTGGTGCATTTTGCATGGATTGCACCAAAGTGGTGCGCGTAGGCCGGGACTGAATCGGACGGCCGTGCATCCGTATAGGGCGATTTTATGGGTAAACTCGCCCGTTTCCAAAGAACGAATTATGCATTTGCTCATGCTTCAAGCTTGGCATGGTTCCTGCTTTAAGAAGACGTATGTTGTCGGTTCGCATTAATGCGCGACACACCCTTTTCAACTAGGAGATTCCGAATGGCAAAGACCGCCGCAGACGTAATGCAGATGGTTAAGGACAACGAAGTCAAGTTCGTTGATTTTCGCTTCGCCGATACCCGCGGCAAAGAGCAGCACGTGACCGTGCCCGTGTCGCACTTTGACCTGGACAAGTTTGAATCGGGCCACGCTTTCGACGGTTCGTCGATCGCCGGCTGGAAAGGTATCGAAGCGTCGGACATGCTCCTGATGCCGGACCCGAACACCGCCAACCTCGACCCGTTCATGGAAGAGACCACCCTGTTCATGCAGTGCGACGTGATCGAACCGTCGGACGGCAAGGGTTACGACCGCGACCCGCGCTCGATCGCCAAGCGCGCCGAAGCCTACCTGAAATCCTCGGGCATCGGCGACACCGCCTACTTCGGCCCGGAGCCGGAATTCTTCATCTTCGACTCGGTCCGCTGGCGCATCGACATGTCGGGCTGCTTCGTCAAGATCGACTCGGATGAAGCCTCCTGGTCGACCGACAAGGAAATCGAAGGCGGCAACAGCGGCCACCGTCCGACCGTCAAGGGCGGCTACTTCCCGGTCCCGCCGGTCGACAGCTTCCAGGACATGCGTTCGGAAATGTCGCTGATCCTCGAATCGATGGGCATCCCGGTCGAAGTGCACCACCACGAAGTGGCCGGCGCCGGCCAGAACGAACTCGGCACCCGCTTCTCGACCCTGGTCGAGCGCGCCGACTGGACCCAGAACCTGAAGTACGTGATCTGGAACGTGGCCCACAGCTACGGCAAGACCGCGACCTTCATGCCGAAGCCGATGGCTGGCGACAACGGTTCGGGCATGCACGTGCACCAGTCGATCTGGAAGGACGGCAAGAACCTGTTCGCAGGCGACGGCTATGCCGGCCTGTCGGAAACCGCCCTGTACTACATCGGCGGCATCATCAAGCACGCCAAGGCCCTGAACGCGATCACCAACCCGGGCACCAACTCGTACAAGCGCCTGGTGCCGGGCTACGAAGCCCCGGTCAAGCTGGCCTATTCGGCCAAGAACCGTTCGGCATCGATCCGCATCCCGCACGTGGCGAACCCGAAAGGCCGTCGCATCGAAGTGCGCTTCCCGGACCCGCTGGCCAACGTCTACCTGTGCTTCGCCGCGCTGCTGATGGCCGGCCTGGACGGCATCCAGAACAAGATCCACCCGGGCGAAGCCGCGACCAAGGACCTGTACCACCTGCCGCCGGAAGAAGACAAGCTGATCCCGACCGTGTGCGCCTCGCTGGAAGAAGCGCTGGACGCCCTGAACAAGGACCGCGAGTTCCTGACCCGTGGCGGCGTGTTCAGCGACAGCATGATCGACGCCTACCTCGACCTGAAGATGCAGGAAGTGCAGCGCATGCGCATGACCCCGCACCCGGCCGAATTCGACATGTACTACTCGTCGTAATCAGGCTGGCAAGCGAAGTGTTGCGGCCTGGCAACGTGAGCTGCAAGGCCGTGTAACAAAGACGGGGAAAGCCATGGCTTTCCCCGTGCTGTTTTCGGGATCGGGTATAGTCGCGGTGGACTACACTATGTGCACGTTTATTGTGCAAATTTGTTTCTGATGAGAATGACATTCACCCGTGCTATCCTTGTACTGGCCGCCGGCATCGTACTCAGCAACACCGCCGCCGCCCAGACTCCCGTCTATAAATGCGTCGATGCCGAAGGCCGTGTCGAGTTCACCGACAGCAGCCGGCGCGGCTGCAAGCCGCTCGACCTCGGCTACCTGCCGCCGGCGGCGCCGCGTGCGTCCGCGCCGATTCCAGCGGTGCGCCCGAGCAGCCCGCCGCCTGCCGCCGCAGTGAGCCCGGCCGCCTTCCCGCGCGTCGACAGCGCCCAGCAGCGTGAACGCGACAACGACCGCCGCGAGATCCTGCATGACGAACTGCGTTCCGAGGAAAAGAAATTGGCCGACCTGAAGCGCGAATTCAATAACGGCGAGCCGGAGCGCCAAGGCAACGAGCGCAATTACGCGAAATACCAGGAGCGCGTGTCCGGCATGCGCGACGACATCAACCGCAGCGAACGCAACGTCGAGGCGCTGCGGCGCGAGATCGCGAACCTGCGATGAGCGCGCGCGAGGACGCTGTCCGCTTCGCAGGTTTGGACTTGCTGGCCTCGGCCGTGCTGCTGACCGACGGCGCCGGCCAGGTCCGCTACGCCAACCCGGCGGCGGAAAACCTCCTCGAACTCTCGCTCAAGTCGCTGCAGCGCTACAAGCTGCCGGAGCTGTTCACCAATGGCGCCGAACTGAGCGCCTTGTGCGCCCAGGCGCTGGCCCACCAGTACGCCGATCTGCGCCAGGACCTGAGCCTGCAACGCGCGGGGCGCGAGCCCCTGCAGGTCAACAGCATCGTCAGCGCACTCGGCGACGGCGAACTGCTGATCGAGCTGCGCGAGAACGTCCAGCAGCTCAAGCTCGACCGCGAAGAGCGCATCCTCGACCAGAGCCAGGCCAACAAGGAACTGATCCGCAACCTGGCCCACGAAATCAAGAATCCGCTCGGCGGCATCCGCGGCGCGGCCCAGCTGCTCGAGCTCGAGCTCCCGCCGCACCACCTAGCGGACCTGCAGGAATACACGCAAGTCATCATCAAGGAAGCCGACCGCCTGCAGACCCTGGTCGACCGCCTGCTGGCGCCGCATCGGAAACCCCATATCGTGGGCGACGTCAACATCCACGAAGTCTGCGAGCGCGTGCGCAGCCTGATCCTGGCCGAGTTCCCGCACGGGCTCACCATAAGGCGCGACTACGACGCCTCGATTCCCGAGTTCCGTGGCGACATGGAGCAGCTGATCCAGGTGGTCCTGAACATCGCCCACAACGCCGCCCAGGCCCTGGCCGGGCGTATCGCCCAGGGCGATGCCGAGATCGTGCTGCGCACCAGGGTGGCGCGCCAGGTCACCCTGGCCAAGGTCCGTTATGGGCTGGCACTAGATTTGCATATCATCGACAATGGACCGGGCATCGCGCCGGAGATCCGCGACCGCATCTTCTATCCGCTCGTATCGGGACGCGAAGGCGGCAGCGGCCTTGGGCTCACCTTGGCGCAAACCTTCGTGCAGCAGCACCTGGGGGTGATCGAGTGCGAAAGCCGGCCTGGACTGACGGATTTCCGCATCCTGCTGCCGCTGCCATAAGCTGGACGCAGGGGAGGGAAGAAGCAGTCCTCCATTGAAGCCATGTTGCGGGAAACACGAATACATGAAACCAATCTGGATTGTCGACGACGATGCATCGATCCGCTGGGTGCTGGAAAAAGCCCTGGCGCGCGAAAGCCTGGAGACCCGCAGCTTCGCCAACGCGCGCGACGCCCTGGCCGCTTTCGAGCTTGATGCGCCGCAGGTGCTGGTATCGGACATCCGCATGCCCGGCGAGTCCGGCATCGACCTGCTGCAGGCGGTCAAGGCGCGCCATCCCGGCCTGCCGGTCATCATCATCACGGCGTTTTCCGACCTCGATTCCGCGGTCGCTTCCTTCCAGGGCGGCGCCTTCGATTATCTCGCGAAGCCTTTCGACATCGACAAGGCGGTGGCCCTGATCCGGCGCGCGCTGGAAGAGAGCCTGCGCGAGGCCAGCGTTGAGGCGGCGCCCGCCGAAACGCCCGAGATCCTGGGCCATGCGCCCGCCATGCAGGAAGTCTTCCGCGCCATCGGCCGCCTGTCGCAGTCGAACGTGACGGTCCTGATCACGGGTGAGTCCGGCACCGGCAAGGAACTGGTGGCGCGAGCCCTGCACAAGCACAGCCCGCGCGCCCACGATCCCTTCATCGCCCTGAACACGGCGGCGATCCCGAAGGACCTGCTGGAATCCGAACTGTTCGGCCACGAGCGCGGCGCCTTCACCGGCGCCCAGGCGATGCGGCGCGGCCGCTTCGAACAGGCCGAGGGCGGCACCCTGTTCCTGGACGAGATCGGCGACATGCCCTTCGACCTGCAGACGCGCCTGCTGCGCGTGCTGTCCGACGGCCACTTCTACCGCGTCGGCGGCCACCAGCCGGTCAAGGCCAATGTGCGCGTGATCGCGGCCACCCACCAGAACCTGGAGCAGCGCGTGCGCGACGGCCTGTTCCGCGAAGACCTGTATCACCGCCTCAACGTGATCCGCCTGCGCCTGCCGTCCCTGCGCGAGCGGCGCGACGACATCCCCATTTTGGCGCGCCACTTCCTGGTGCAGAGTGCACGACAATTGGGCGTCGAACCGAAGCGCCTGAGCGAGCAGGCGACGCGCTACCTGGCAGGGCTGGAGTTGCCGGGTAACGTGCGCCAGCTGGAAAACCTGTGCAACTGGATCACCGTGATGGCCCCGGGCCAGACGGTCGAGGTCAAGGACCTGCCGCGCGACCTGACCCAGGGCGGCCAGGGCCAGCAGCAGGCCGTGCCGCTGTCGGAAGGCACGCTGGGCGCGTCCCAGCCCGCGGTGGCGCCCGCCATGCAGGGAGGCGATGTCCAGGCGCTGCCGCTGTCGCCGGAAGGCTGGGTGGGATTGCTGGAGCTGCAGGCTGCCGGCATGCTGAGCGCCGGCCAGATGGACGTGATGGACGTGCTCGGGCGCCAGTTCGAGTCGGCCCTGATCCGCACCGCCCTCAAGCACACCCACGGGCGCAAGAACGACGCCGCGATGCGGCTCGGGATCGGCCGCAACACGATCACGCGCAAGATCGGCGAGCTGGGGATCGACGGCGCACGCGACGAGTGAGGAAAATGACGGGCAGGGCAGGGGCGATGGTGTAAGCTCATGCATCGGCCTTCGTCGGCCCGTCATGTCACTTCACTCATGCTGATCAACTGTGTCGCCTACCAGGAAGGCAAGAAGCTGTCCGATGTCCCGGTCGAGGACATCAGCGAATACCTGAAACAACCCGACGCCTTCGTCTGGGTCGCGCTGCGCGATCCCACCGAAGCCGAGATCGCCGCCATGCAGGACGAGTTCAGCCTGCATGAGCTGGCCATCGAAGACGCCGCGCGCGGCCACCAGCGGCCCAAGCTGGAGGAATACGGCGAGAGCATCTTCGTGGTCGCGCACATCGTCGAAATGCACAAGGACGAGCTGTGCGTCGGCCAGCTGGCCGTGTTCGCGGGGCCGAACTACGTGCTGTCGGTGCGGCGCGATTCCAGCCAGGGCTTCCTCGGCGTGCGCGCCCGCGCCGAGCGCGAGCCGCACCAGCTGCGCAAGGGCGCCGGCTTCGTGCTGTACGCGCTGGTCGACGCCGTGGTGGACCGTTATTTCCCGGTGGTCGACATGCTCGAATCCGAGCTCGAATCGATCGAGGACCACATCTTCGGCCAGCAGGGCAAGCAGCAGCGCGCCAATGTCGAACGCCTGTACGAGCTCAAGCGCAAGGCCCAGCTGCTGCGCCACGCCGTGGTGCCGCTGATGGACGCGGTCGGCCGACTGTACGGCGGGCGCGTGCCGAGCGTGGTGATCGAGACCCAGGACTACTTCCGCGACGTGCACGACCACCTGGTCCGCATCGCCGGCAGGCTGGATGCGGTGCGCGACACCATCAACACCGCGATCCAGGTGACCTTGTCGATGGTGGCGATCGAAGAGAACGACATCAGCAAGAAGCTGGCGTCCTATGCGGCGATCTTCGCGGTGTTCACCGCATTCGCTGGAGTGTGGGGGATGAACTTCGAGTTCATGCCGGAGCTGAAGTGGAAGTGGGGGTATCCGTTCGCGCTGGGGACGATGGTGGCGGTGTGCGGGTATTTGTACTGGCGGTTCAAGAAAGCCGGCTGGATCTAGCGGCCTGCTGCCTCAGTACGTCGTACCTGCCACTGGCAGCTACGACTTCCGGCGAAGGCCGGAACCCAAGTTCGAAGCGCGGCCGCCGACTTCAAACGATAGCGATATGCGTGCAAACTTGGGTTCCGGCCTTCGCCGGAACGACGTGCAAGCGTTTACGGAGCTACTCGCTGCCCCGCGCCGTCGCCGCCGCCCCCGCCGATGCAAAGATCACCAGGCAAATCGCCGCCCACTGCATCCCCGTCAAGCTTTCACCCAGCATCAGGTACCCGGCCAGCGCCGCCAGCGCGGGGCCGGCCGACACCAGGATCCCGAACACCCGCCGCGGCAGCCGCGCCAGCGCCATCATTTCCAGCGTATAGGGAATCGCCGACGACAGCAGCGCCACCAGCAGCCCGCCGCCCAGCATCGCCGGCGTGAACAGCGCCGCGCCCGCCTGCGCCACGCCCACCGGCACCGCGAACACGCTGGCCGCCAGCATGCCCCAGGCCACCGCGTCGGCGCCGCGCAGGGACGACACGCGCTTGCCGTACACGATGTACATCGCCCAGCAGAAGGCCGCGCCCAGCGCACAGGCCACGCCCAGCGGATCGAGCGCCACGGTGTCCGTCTGCAGGGGCAGCAGCAGGCCCAGGCCGAGGGCGGCGCAGGCCACCCAGGCGAAGTCGCGCGCGCGGCGCGAGGACAGGATCACGACCGCGAGCGGCCCGGTGACTTCGATCGCCACCGCGATGCCGATCGGGATGCGCGCGAATGCGCCGTAGATCAGGAGGTTCATGAGGCCCAGCATCACGCCGTAGACCAGCAGGTTGCGCGCGTCCTCGCGGCTGGGCAGGCTGCGCCAGGGGCGCACGGCCAGCAGCAGCATGAGGGCGGCCAGGCCCACGCGCAGGGCCGTCATGCCGGCGCTGCCGACCACGGGGAACAGCTGCTTGGCCCAGGCGGCGCCGGCGTTCACCGACACCATCGATCCCAGGATCGCCAGGCCGGGCCCGAAGGCCCTCACTCCACCACGCACGAAGCGGTTCAGCCGGCCATCGCCAGGGCGACCGCTTCGGCCACCCGGATGCCGTCCACCGCGGCCGACATGATGCCGCCCGCGTAGCCCGCGCCTTCGCCCGCCGGGAACAGGCCGCGCGTGTTCAGGCTTTGCAGGTCGCTGTCGTTGCGCTTGATGCGGATCGGCGAGGAAGTGCGGGTTTCGACGCCGGTCAGCACCGCGTCTTCCTTGTAATAGCCCTTGATCTGCTTGTCGAAGGCGACGAAGGCTTCGCGCAGCGCGAGGATGGCGTAGTCCGGCAGCGAAGGCGCCAGGTCGGTCAGGTGCACGGCCGGCCTGAAGGAAGGCGTCACCGAGCCGAATTCGGTCGAAGGCACGCCGCGCACGAAGTCGCCCATCAGCTGGCCCGGCGCGTCGTAGTTGCTGCCGCCCAGCACGTAGGCGCGCGACTCCAGCTCGCGCTGGAAGGCGATGCCGGCCAGCGGGTGGCCCGGATAGTCCTCGGGCGTGATGCCGACCACGATAGCGCTGTTGGCGTTGCGCTCGGCGCGCGAATACTGGCTCATGCCGTTGGTGACCACGCGGCCTTCCTCGCTCGAGGCGGCGACCACGGTGCCGCCCGGGCACATGCAGAAGCTGTACACGGAGCGGCCATTCGAGGCGTGGTGCACGATCTTGTAGTCGGCCGCGCCGAGCAGCTTGTTGCCGGCGTTCGGGCCGAAGCGGCAGACGTCGATCAGGGACTGCGGGTGCTCGACCCGGAAGCCGATCGAGAAGGGCTTGGCCTCGATGTAGACGCCGCGCTCGTACAGCATCTCGAAGGTGTCGCGCGCGCTGTGGCCGATGGCGATGGTCAGGTGGCGGGTCGGGATCTCCTCGCCGCTGGCCAGGCGCACGCCCTGGACCTGGCGCACGCCGTTTTCTTCCGAGATCATGACGTCCTCGACGCGCGACTCGAAGCGGATCTCGCCGCCCAGGGATTGAATCTCGGCGCGGATCTGCTCGACCATCTTCACCAGGCGGAAGGTGCCGATGTGCGGCTTGCTGACATACATGATCTCTTCCGGCGCGCCGGCCTTGACGAACTCGGTCAGGACCTTGCGGCCGTAGTGCTTCGGATCCTTGATCTGGCTGTACAGCTTGCCGTCCGAGAAGGTGCCGGCGCCGCCTTCGCCGAACTGCACGTTCGACTCGGTGTTGAGCTTGCGCTTGCGCCAGAAGCCGAAGGTGTCGACGGTGCGCTCGCGCACGATCTTGCCGCGCTCCAGCACGATCGGGTTCAGTCCCATCTGCGCCAGGATCAGGGCCACGAACATGCCGCAGGGTCCCATGCCGATCACGACCGGACGCGGGGTGCCGGGTGCCGGCCTGGCGGCCTCGACGAACTTGTAGCCGGTGTCGGGCGAGGGCATGACGTGCTGGTCCTTGACCAGGCGCGCCAGCACGGCGGCCTCGTTGCGCACCTCGGCGTCGATGGAATAGATCAGGACGATGGCCGATTTCTTGCGGGCGTCGTAGCTGCGCTTGAAGACCGTGAAATCGGTCAGGTCGGCATCCGCGACGCCGAGGCGGGCCAGGATGGCGGCGCGCAGGGCGGGTTCCGGATGGTTCAGGGGAAGCTTGAGTTCGTTAATTCGGAGCATGGAGAACGGTTGCTAGTGAGGCAACAGGTGAGCGGACAAAGGTTCTATTTTACCGTTTGCACGTCTTCCAGGCTCTGTATGTATCATGAGAGAATAAATACATACACATTCCCTAGTTTTCCGGAATAGCCATTCTTTGCCTAACTAAAAGGCAAAATGTTTCCACTACAAAACTAAATCGGAACAATATTCGGCATTTATCGTTCTGTTGCAAATTTACGATTGAATTTCCGTAAAATAATTCCGCTCCGTACAGTCGTCTTATTGCGCACCATTGCGGTGCGCTCCCCAGCGAAAACGGTGCTGCGCTGCACCAAAAACATCCATTTTAAATATTTTTAAACTGAAAGTGTTGTATGCCTGCATATTTTTCTAATTTTTATTGACGGAGCAATTTTTGGCATGCTCTCATATGTGAGTTCGTATCGATTGTCAGCCTTTCGAGAGAATGAACGTTTTTGCCGCAGAGGAGAGCCCGTTACACCGGGAGCGGCGAATCGTGGAGTCAAGTGATTCAAATATGACCACCATTGGCCGGTTGCTACAGCAGCCGGCCCCAAGAACAGGAAATCACATGTTGAAAAAAACAGTACTAGTTCACGCTTTGAGCCTGGCCTTCGGCGGCGCCGTCATCGGCGTCGGCGTGATGGCACCGGCAATGGCACAGTCCAACGCTACCGGTACCGTCTACGGCACCGTCGCCCCGGGCGCCAAGGTCCAGGTGATCGTGGAAAACGTCGAAACCGGCCTGCGTCGTACGCTGACCCCGGACGCACAGGGCCGCTTCACCGCGAGCTCGCTGCCGACCGGTTCCTACCGTGTTTCGCAAGTGCGTGACGGCAATGTCATCGCCACCACCCAAGTCGAGACCAGCATCGGCCAGAACTCGGAAGCGATCTTCCCGTCGGCTAACGTGCAGACCGTCCAGGTCACCGGCACCCGTACCACGATCGACGTGACCAGTACCAACAGCGGCGCAACCTTCAGCGCCAAGCAGCTGGCAGCCCTGCCGATCGGCCGCAACGTCGAGGCAATCATCCAGCTGGCCCCGAACACCACCCGCGCCGACTCGCGCTTCGCCGGCGGCGCCTCGTTCGGCGGCGGTGCAGCATCCGAAAACTCGTACTACATCAACGGTTTCCCGGTCGTGAACCCGCTGACCGGCCTGGGCGCATCCCAGCTGCCGTTCGGCGCGATCGCTGAAGCACAGGTCCTGACCGGCGGCTTCGGCGCCGAGTTCGGCCGTTCGATCGGTGGCGTGGTCAACATCATCACCAAGAGCGGTACCAACACCTGGGAAGCCGGCGGCATCGTGACCGTCGAGCCGAAGTCGTGGCGCGCCAAGCCGCACGACATCTACTATGCGCGCACCGGCGCATCGTACAACTCGGGCACCGACGGCACCCTGCGCCTGGCGCGCCAGGAAAACACCCTGGACCGCAAAGTCTACGGCGCCTATGTCGGCGGTCCGATCATCAAGGACAAGCTGTTCTTCTTCGCAGCGGCTGAAAAGACCGACACCGACGAAGGCCTGGTCAACGGCTTCCGCGTCGGCACCTCCAACGCCGCCAACGGCTGGCGCGATCGCAACACCAAGATCGAGCGCTACATGGCGAAGGTGGACTTCAACATCACCGACAACCACCGCCTCGAGTTCACCACCCTGGGCGACACCCCGGAAGTGACCAACCAGGACAGCGGCTTCAACTACGCGACCCGCACCCGCACCGGCACCGTCACCTCGACCGCGACCCGCATCAACGTCGACAACAACGGCGGCAAGACCAACATGCTGAAGTACGTTGGTAACCTGACCGACGACCTGACCGTGACCGCCCTGTACGGCCGCACCAAGTCGACCCACGAGAACATCTTCCCGGGCTACCAGCCGGACCTGTTCCAGATCTCGTCGACCCCGTCGGACCGCGTGCCTGGCCTGAACTACAACAACCCGCAGGCGATCTCGGGCACCGTGCTGGCTCCTGGCTCGATGGACATCGTCAAGTCGGGCCGCTTCGACATCGAATACCGCCTGGGCGCCCACACCCTGCGCGCCGGTCTGGACCAGTCGAAGATCGAATCGCTGAAGGCCGGTGAATTCCGCGCCGGTGGCGGCATCTGGACCTACTTCCGTACCGACACCCCGAACGAGGCGCTGGACGGCCCGGCAGGCGTGCTGATCCCGGCGCCGGCGACCGGCGGCGGCTACGGTACCCAGGGTTACTATGTGACCCGCGACCTGTTCTCGACCGTGACCGATTCGTACGGCGAGCAGAGCGCGTTCTACCTGGAAGACAAGTACCAGGTCACCAACAACCTGATGGTGACCCTGGGCGTGCGTAGCGAATCGTTCAAGAACCAGAACGATTCCAAGACCACCTTCCTGGAGATGAAGAACCAGATCAACCCGCGTATCGCAGCATCGTGGGACGTGAACGGCGATTCGAGCATGAAGGTGTTCGCGACCGCGGGCCGTTACTCGGTGCCGATCCCGACCCACATCTCGGTGCGTGGCGCAGGCCGTTCGACCTTCACCGCCCAGTACTTCACCTATAGCGGCACGGACGCCAACGGCGCACCGACCGGCCTGGTGCAGCTGAGCCAGCCGCTGTCGAACAACAACGAGTACGGCCAGGACAAAGTGGTCGCCACCCTGGCGGCCCTGGACATGGATCCGGCTTACCAGGACGAGCTGACCGTCGGCTTCGAGAAGGCCTTCTCGCCGCAGCTGAACTTCGGCGCCAAGGCAACCTACCGTAAGCTGAAGTCGACCATCGACGACTTCTGCGACGTGCGTCCGTTCGAGCGCTACGCCGATGCCAACAACATCGACATCACCAACCCGCTGTGGGGTAACACTTGCCAGACCTTCAACCCGGGTCAGGACAATACCTTCATGGTGGACTTCGCTGGCGATCCGGCCCGCCTGACCAAGGTCTTCCTGAGCGCGGAAGAGCAGGGCTTCGACAAGCCGAAGCGTACCTACGCTGCGGTCGACCTGTTCGCCGAGCACCCGTTCCGCAACGGCTGGTACGGCAAGGTGAGCTACACCTGGTCGCGCAACAAGGGCAACACCGAAGGCCAGGTCCGTTCGGACAACGGCCAGGCTGACGTCGCCGTGACCTCGACCTGGGACTACCCGGAGCTGATGGAAGGCGCCTACGGCTACCTGCCTAACCACCGCAAGCACCAGGTGAAGGCATTCGGCTTCTTCGAAGTCACCAAGGAAATCGTGGTCGGCGGTAACATGCTGATCGCTTCGGGCCGTCCGCGCAGCTGCATCGGCAGCGCAGCCGCTCCTGGCGATTCGCCGAACTACAGCAACCAGACCTTCTACTGCGGCGGCGCAAGCCGTGCTCAGAACGTCCTCACGCCGCGCGGCACCGTTGGCAACCTGCCATGGGATCACCGCTATGACGTGAACGTGGCGTACAAGCCGATGTGGGCGAAGGGTCTGCAGTTCCGCGTGGACGTGTTCAACCTGTTCAACAGCCAGACCGTCCAGAACGTGACCGAAGCGTACAACAACGGTACCCGTATCAGCAGCCTGTACCAGACCCCGCTGTCGCTGACCGCACCGCGTTCGGCACGTCTGTCGGTGATGTACGATCGTAAGTTCTAATCATGGTTGACGCGGCCTTCGGGCCGCCATTCCGCAAAGCCGCCTTCGGGCGGCTTTTTTCATGGCGCTGTCGCTGTTACGTGTGGAAGAGGCCCATCGCCGCTCGTAGGAATCGCTCAGGCGAAGCGATGCGCGCGCCGTCCAGCGCCCATTGCCAGCCCAGGTAGTTCGGCAGGTAACGCGAGGCGACGCCGTGAAAGCGCGCCAGCCATTGCCGGAAGCGCCGGTGGTAGGCGTTCACGTTCTGTACATGGACCGCGCCACGCACACGCTCGCCGGCGCGCAGGTTGACGCATTCGTGAGAAATGCCGGCTTCGCGCGCGAAGGCCCGGTAGGCGGCATGCGCATCGGTCACCAGCAGCACGTCCGGATCGAGCACGGGCAGTAGATGCCGGAACAACTGCTTCTTCGTCACCGCGCCCCGGCCGGTGATGAAATCGTGTGTTTGCCCGGTGCGGTCGCGGGCAACGAGGACGCAAACGTGCTCGTGCGAGATGCCGCGCGTGGAGGCCACCCCACCGCGCCGGCGCGCCGGGCGGTTCAGCTGGCGCGAGCCTTTTTGCGATTCGAGCAGGAACAGCTCGTCGGCTTCGGTGATGCCGTTCAGGCGCTGCGGCCTGTCGTGTTTGGCAAGCTCCAGGAAGCGGTGACGCCAGCGAAAGCTCGTGTTCCGGTGCACGCCGACCGCCTTGGCCGCCGCGCGTACGCTGTTGGCGTCCAGCATCTTGTCGAGGTAATCGAGCCATTTGGCGCGATGGCGCAGGCGTGACAGCGGTGTGCCGCTCAGGGCGGTGAAGGTCTTGCCGCATGCGCGACAGCGATAGCGCTGCAGGCCGCGGTTCCGGCCATGCCGATACGGCCGCTCGGCCTTGCACACCGGACAGCAGGGAGGGGGCCTGTCCGCTCCTTCGATCGCTTCGCAGAGCCGGTCCAGTCCGAGCGCCGGCGCCAGCATCTCCAGGAGTCTGCCGCGCTGATTTTTGGTCAGCAGCGGCAGCTGCCGCAACCACTTCGTGAATCGCCTGCCTTCCATTTCCGCCCTCCGCCGTCGAAGTTGATTAACGACACTTGGACAAGGACGGAACTCGGCAGTTCAATTTCTACACTTAACGCGGACAGCGCCTTTTTCATTGGCGCTGTCGTAAGATTGGAAGTCGGATGCCGCGTTCCGCCCGGCGGAACGGGAGAGGATGTGGAAAAGACGGGGGGCTTAGACTCCGCCCCAGGCCCCGGCCAGGATGGCCAGGGCGGCCAGGCCGGCGGTCTCGGTGCGCAGTACCCGCGGCCCCATGCTCAGCGAGAGCGCGCCGGCGGCGACGGCGGCCGCTTCTTCCTGCGGACTCAGGCCGCCTTCCGGCCCGATCAAGAGCGTCGCCGCTTGCGGCGCCGTGGCGCGCGCCCAGCCGGCGAGCGACTCGGTGGCGCGCGGGCTGAGCAGGAACACAGGCCCGCCGGACGGCTGGGCCAGCCATTCCGCCAGCGTGGCAAGCGGACGTACTTCCGCCAGCCGGTTGCGCCCGCACTGCTCGGAGGCAGCGACCACCACGCCGCGCCAGTGCTCCAGGCGCTTGTCGGCGCGCTCGCCGGACAGGCGCACCACGCTGCGCGCGGCGGCCAGCGGCTGGATCGCGCTTGCCCCGAGTTCGACCGCCTTCTCGACGATCCAGTCCATTTTCGCGCCCTCCGGCAAGGCCTGGGCCAGCGTCAGCGCGTAGGGGGGCTCGGCCTCGACCGCTTCGAAGGCGCTCACCTGGGCCGTGGCGCGCTTCTTGTCGACCTCGACGAGCGTCGCGGCGTATTGGCCGCCGCGGCCGTCGAACAAGGTGAGCGCCGCGCCCGCCTGGAGGCGCACGACGTGCAGGTGGTGGGCGACGTTGGCCGGCAAGGCCACGAGGGCGCCGGGCAGCAGGTCTTGAGGGCAATAGAAGCGGGGCATGCGTTCGATGGGCTGGGGGAGGACAGGTATTGTAGGGTTCGCGCCGCATGCAGGACAAGCAAGATGGAGGCGCACACGGTCCCGCCGGCTTCGCTTGGATGAGGAAGTTTGTTTCTTTTTAGATACAGCCGGGCCCAGGTATGTACATCTGCGTCACTAAGTATTGACAGTCAGCAAGCATAATGTTTTGATCTATTTACAAGTACATACAACCATGCTCAGGAGGCAGCTGTGTGTGCTTGCAGAGGGAGTGGGGGCCGGCGTCTTCATCCGGGAGCCGTACCGCATTCATGTTGTTCATTACGTCGGATTATAAAAATGATTAAAGAGAAGCTGATATCGCGCGCTGTACGTATGTCCCTGGTGGTCGCAGGCCTGGGCGCCGTGGCCCAGCCGGTGCTGGCCCAAGAAAAAATGACCGTGGTCGAGGTGACGGGTACCCGCATCACCTCCCCGGGCATCACCTCTAACAGCCCGATCTCGTCGATCACGGCCGCCGAAATCCAGACCACCCAGCCGGTCGCCGTCGAAGAGTTCTTCAAGGCCCTCCCGGCCGCCGTCCCGGCCATCGGTCCGGGCACCAATAACGGCACCGGCGGCGCGGCCACCATCGACCTGCGCGGCCTGGGCTCGAACCGCTCCCTCGTCCTGGTCAACGGCCGCCGCCTGGTGCCGTACAACCTGAGCGGCACCGTCGACACCAACGCCATTCCGATGGCCCTGATCAACCGCGTCGACCTGGTGACCGGCGGCGCCTCCGTGGTGTACGGCGCCGACGCCGTCGCCGGCGTGGCCAACTTCACCCTGAAGCGCAACTTCACCGGCCTGGACATCACCAGCACCTACGGCGCCACCAGCGAGCACCGCGACGCCAAGCGCCGCCGCACCGACATCACCATGGGCAGCAGCCTGGCCGACGGCCGCGGCAATGTGGTGCTGAGCATCGGCAAGACCACCACCGACCCGCTGACCCAGGGCGAGCGCGACTACGGCATCACCAGCCTGAACTCGGTGACCGGCGCCCCGACCGGCTCGGCCACCGCCGTCCCGGCCCAGTTCTCGACCAGCCAGGGCGTCGGCGGCACCACCGCACTGTCCGGCGCATGGCAGATCAATCCGACCACCGGCCAGCTCGTCCAGCCGGTGGTGCCGTACAACACCAACCCGCCGAACTTCTACCAGACCGGCCTCGACCGCACCCAGGCGACCGTGCTGGGCAATTACAAGATCAACAACTACGCCGACGTCTACACCGAAGTGTTCTACACGACCAGCAAGGTCGCGTCGGCGCTGGCCTCGTCCGGCACCTTCGGCAACACCTTCCAGGTCCCGATCGGCAACCCCTACATTCCGCAGCCTGCGCGCGAGCAGATCTGCGCACGCCGCGGCATCCCGGCAGCGAACTGCGTGGCCGGCAACGCCACCATGGTGCCGCTGCTGGTCAACCGCCGCATCACCGAGCTGGGCCCGCGCTACAACGACTTCGACACCGACACCCTGCAGTACACCCTGGGCGTGAAGGGCGACCTGGTGGGCGAGTGGACCTATGACGCCTACTGGAGCCGCGGCACCTCGGACCAGACCCAGATGCGCCGCAACTGGGGTTCGCTGGCCAAGGTCGGCCAGGCCCTGAACGCGCTCAGCACCACCGCCTGCGTCAACCCGGCCAACGGCTGCGTGCCGCTGAACGTGTTCGGCGCAGAAGGTTCGATCACCCCGCAGCAGGTCGCCTTCATCAACCAGACCGCGATCCTGATGCAGACCGTCGAGCAGGACGTGGCGCAGGCTTCGGTGTCCGGCAACCTGGGCGACACCCTCCGCAGCCCGTGGGCGGAAGACCCGATCGCCGTGTCGCTGCTGGCCGAGCGCCGCAAGGTGAGCGCCGGCACCCAGTCCGACGCCGCCTCGCAGATCCAGGGCGAAGTCCTGGGCACCGGCGCGCCGACCCCGGACCGCCGCGGCAGCTTCAAGCTGAACGAGTACGCCGTCGAGCTGTTCATCCCGCTGCTCAAGGACAAGCCTTTCGTGCGCAGCCTGAACGCCGAGCTGGGCTACCGCGAAACCGAGTTCAAGACCGCCAGCAACTCGCGCAGCTACGGCAGCTGGAAGGCCGGCGGCGAATGGGCGCCGGTGAAATCCTTCCGTGTCCGCGGCATGCTGCAGAAGGCTACCCGTGCGCCGAACGTGAACGAACTGTTCGCACCGAACGTCACCGGCCTGTCGAACCTGGCGGCCGATCCTTGCCAGGGCGCGAACATCAACCAGGCCGCGGCGAACACCGCGGGCACCCTGTCGAACCTGTGCCGCCTGACCGGCGTGCCGCTGAGCGAGATCGGCAGCCTGCCGGCGCCGTCCTCGGGCCAGATCAACAACCTGAGCGGTGGCAACCCGAACCTGGGACCGGAATCGGCCAAGACCCGCACCTTCGGCTTCGTGGTCGAGCCGCTGCCGCGCCTGGCCGTGTCGGTGGACTACTACAAGATCCAGATCACGGACGCGGTCTCGTCGCCGTCGACCACCGACATCCTGGACCGCTGCTACAGCGCCGCGCAGAACCCGGGCTTCACCATGAACGAGTTCTGCGGCATGATCGGCCGTAACACCATCAACGGCACCTTCAACGGCAACGAAGCGCGCGGCGTCGCCACCCCGCTGTCGAACCTCGGCAAGCAGAGCACCGCCGGCGTCGACCTGAACGTGGCCTACCGCCTGAACCTGAGCCAGGTCGGCCTGGGCGCGAACTGGGGCAGCCTGGACATGAGCCTCGGTTCGAACTTCGTGACCGATTACCACTACCAGGCCACCCCGACCTCGGTGAACCGCGACTGCCTCGGCTACTACTCGATCGCCTGCAACAACGTGGTCAATGCGCCGGTGTACAAGCGCAAGTTCGCCCAGCGCACCACCTGGAACATGGGCGCCTGGTCGGTCGGCTACAACTGGCGCTACGTGAGCGGCGTCAACGAAGAGCCGGGCGGCACCGTCTTCCTGCCGCGCTTCTCGACCATCGACGCGTACCACTACGTCGACCTGCATGCGTCCTGGAGCGTCATGAAGAACGTGCGCCTGACCGCATCGGTCACCAACGCCTTCGACAAGAAGCCGCCGATCGTCGGCGGTTCCATCGGCGGCACCGGTCCGAACAGCGGCAACACCTTCCCGCAGAGCTACGACGCGATCGGCCGCTACATCACCCTGGGCGCGTCGGTCAAGTTCTGATCGTTTCGCCCCGTAAAAGCCCGGCGCCTGGCGCCGGGCTTTTTTTCGCCCGGCCGCGCCGGAATCGATTGCTTTCTTCCCGCTTTTGAATTCCAGCCGACCGGGTCTGGTAAAATAACGGGCTACGGCCAGCCGCACCGCCACCGCTTACCAATCCCTGATCTTCGTATCCCATGAAATCTACGCAAACCACCACCCTGATGGCCAACGCGATCCGCGCGCTGGCGATGGACGCCGTCCAGAAAGCCAACTCTGGCCACCCAGGCATGCCTATGGGCATGGCCGAGATCGGCGTCGCGCTGTGGGACAAGCACTACCGCCATAACCCGGCCAATCCGGGCTGGTTCAACCGTGACCGCTTCCTGCTGTCGAACGGCCACGGCTCGATGCTGCACTACGCGATGCTGCACCTGGCCGGCTACGACCTGAGCATGGACGACCTGCGCGACTTCCGCCAGCTGCACTCGAAGACCGCGGGCCACCCGGAAGTGGGCATCACCCCGGGCGTGGAAACCACCACCGGCCCGCTGGGCCAGGGCATCGCCAACTCGGTCGGCATGGCGCTGGCCGAATGGCTGCTGGGCTATGAATTCAACCGTCCGGGCTACGAGGTGGTGGATCACTACACCTACGCCTTCCTGGGCGACGGCTGCCTGATGGAAGGCATCTCGCACGAAGTCGCTTCGCTGGCCGGCACCCTGCGCCTGAACAAGCTGATCTGGCTGTACGACGACAACGGCATCTCGATCGACGGCCGCGTCGAGGGCTGGTTCACCGACGACACCCAGAAGCGCTTCGAGTCCTACGGCTGGAACGTGATTCCGAAGGTCGACGGCCACAATGTCGCCGCTGTCTCGGCCGCGATCGAGCAGGCCAAGCAGTCGGACCGTCCGACCCTGATCTGCTGCAAGACCATCATCGGCAAGGGCGCTCCGAACCTGGAAGGCGGCGACAAGGTCCACGGCGCCCCGCTGGGCGACAAGGAAATCGCGGCCGTGCGCCAGCACCTGCTGTGGGATCCGATCCCCTTCGACATCCCGGGCGAGATCTACGAAGCATGGGACGCGAAACAGCGCGGCGCCGAGGCCGAAGGCGCGTGGAATACCTGCTTCGCGGCCTACCGCGAAGCCCACCCGCAGCTGGCCGCCGAATTCGAGCGCCGCATGAAGGGTGAGCTGCCGGGCAACTTCAATGAAGTGCTGGACGCCGCCATCGCCGCCTGCGTCGAGAAGAAGGAAACCATCGCCACCCGCAAGGCCTCGCAAAACGCGATCCAGGCCCTGGCCCCGGTGCTGCCGGAATTCCTGGGCGGCTCGGCCGACCTGACCGGCTCGAACCTGACCAACTGGAAGGAATCGGTGGCGGTGCGCTCGGGCATCCCGGGCAACCACATCAACTACGGCGTGCGCGAATTCGGCATGGCCGCGATCCAGAACGGCGTGGCCCTGCACGGCGGCTTCATCCCGTTCGGCGCGACCTTCCTGACCTTCTCGGACTACAGCCGCAACGCCCTGCGCATGGCCGCGCTGATGAAGATCCGTTCGCTGTTCGTGTTCACCCACGACTCGATCGGCCTCGGCGAAGACGGTCCGACCCACCAGTCGATCGAGCACGTCTCGTCGCTGCGCCTGATCCCGAACCTGGACAACTGGCGTCCGTGCGACACCGTCGAATCCCAGGTGGCCTGGGGCGCCGCGGTGCAGCGCAAGAACGGTCCGTCGACCCTGATCTTCTCGCGCCAGAACCTGCCGTTCATGGAGCGTGACGCCGCCGCGATCGCCAACGTGGCCAAGGGCGGCTACGTGCTGCGCGACGCCGCCGACGCCAAGATCATTCTCATCGCCACCGGTTCGGAAGTCGAACTGGCGATGAAGGCGGCCGATGCGCTGGCAGCTGAAGGCGTGGCGGCGCGCGTGGTATCGATGCCGTCGACCGATGTGTTCGAACGCCAGGACGCAGGCTACAAAGCCCAGGTCCTGCCGCGCGGTATCCCGCGCGTCGCGATCGAAGCCGGCGTGACCGACTTCTGGTACAAGTACGTGGGCCTGGAAGGCGCGGTGGTCGGTATCGACACCTTCGGCGAATCGGCGCCGGCGCCGGTGCTGTTCAAGCACTTCGGCTTCACCGTCGAGAACGTCGTGGCCAAGGCCAAGTCCGTCATCTCGGCGTAATGTTTTCTACGGGCTGCCTCTGGCGGCCCGTTTCGCATGTGCGTTGTGAAAAAAGTTTTTTTCTAATCAGGAGCAAAGCATGACGATCAAGGTAGCAATCAACGGTTATGGCCGCATCGGCCGCAACATCCTGCGCGCCTTCTACGAAGGCGGCAAGAAGCAAGACATCCAGATCGTGGCGATCAACGACCTCGGCAACGCCGAATCGAACGCCCACCTGACCCGCTACGACACCGCCCACGGCAAGTTCCCGGGCACCGTCACGGTCGAAGGCGACAACATGATCGTCAACGGCGACAAGATCCGCGTGTTCGCGCAGCGTAACCCGGCCGAAATCCCGTGGGGCGAATTGAAAGTGGACGTGGTCCTGGAGTGCACCGGCTTCTTCACCACCAAGGAAAAAGCTTCGGCCCACCTGAAGGGCGGCGCCAAGAAGGTCATTATCTCGGCCCCGGGCGGCAAGGACGTCGACGCCACCATCGTCTTTGGTGTAAACCAGGACGTGCTGAAGTCGACCGACACCGTGATTTCGAACGCTTCCTGCACCACCAACTGCCTGGCCCCGCTGGTCAAGCCCCTGCACGACGCCATCGGCCTGGAAACTGGCCTGATGACCACCGTGCACGCCTACACCAACGACCAGGTGCTCACCGACGTGATGCACGAAGACCTGCGCCGCGCCCGTTCGGCCACCCAGTCGATGATCCCGACCAAGACCGGCGCCGCCGCCGCGGTCGGCCTGGTGCTGCCTGAGCTGAACGGCAAGCTGGACGGCTTCGCGATCCGCGTGCCGACCATCAACGTGTCGATCGTCGACCTGTCCTTCATCGCCAAGCGCGACACCACCGTGGACGAAGTCAACCAGATCATGAAGGCCGCGTCGGAAGGCGCCCTGAAAGGCATCCTGACCTACAACACCGACCCGCTCGTCTCGGTGGACTTCAACCACAACCCAGCATCGTCGAACTTCGACGCCACCCTGACCAAGGTCTCGGGCCGCCTGGTGAAGGTGTCGTCCTGGTACGACAACGAGTGGGGCTTCTCGAACCGCATGCTCGACACCACCGTCGCGCTGATGAACGCGAAGTAATCAAGACTGCTCGAGCAGCATCCGAAACCCCGGGGGCCGCAAGGTTCCCGGGGTTTTTTCATGCCGACGCGTTCTGACGGGAGACTTGGCGGAGATTATTCGATGGGCGCTGAATGGATGAGCATGATCCTGGAATCAGCAGGCCTGGAACTCGTTAATCGAACAGCGGGAAGGAGGTATTGGCGCCTGTATTTTGTATTAACAGGCGGGGGAAGGTATTCGCTAACAATGCGAAATGAAAGACCCCACGCGCCGCCGCGCGGCGAATGGGGTCTCGACCTGATTACATCGCGTAGTAGGCGTTGTACGGGCCCGGCTTCTTCAGAGGATCCGATTCATTCGGGTCGCTCGTCGGATAGCCTTCAACCACCACGCCGCCGGAGATAAAGTGGATTTCTTGCTCGTTCAGATCGATCATTTCAAACCTCATTAAGTTGAATTGTTCGCTGCCCTGTTGAACGAAGTTCAGCAGTGAAAGCGAAATGACTATAACAATTCGATTTTATTGGCGCAATAAGAATAGCGCCGATAAACGGCAGTCCCTTCATTTAATTCCGTCGGCATATCGATGCGTGATAATCCGTGGAATTCCATTCGTTCTTCCTGTTTTATCCGGTCGAATGTAATTACGAAATACGCAGAATATTCAATTAAATAGCCAATCTCTGTTTCATTTGCGCGCCAACCTGTAGTCGATGCCCGCGACACCCGGGCTCGTCCTCCGTTCCCTTTAGCTCGCCGCCAGGCGGAGCTGTCAAGACAACACGCGCGCTTCCGCCTTTTTGTTATATTTATGCAACAAACATTGCCAAAAAGAGAAAAAATTATTTTCCTTGCATAAAGTTGCTGCCAGAATCTGCGCCATATGTACACGTACATATAAAACAGCAACATCAAACCTATAAAGAGGACGGAAAAGTGAAGAAGAAGTTGGTAGTCAAACAGAGCGTCATTGCAGTCGCGCTGGCCATCGGCAGCACGCACGTCGTGGCGCAAACCGGCGCCCAGGAAGCGCCGGCGAACAACATGCAACGTGTGGTCGTGACCGGTTCGAACATCAAGCGCATCGACGGCGAGACCGCATCCCCGGTCACCGTGCTGCGCCGTGAAGACATCAAGGCCTCGGGCGCCAATACGGTGCGCCAGGTGCTCGATACGTTGACCGCGTTCGACACCGGCACCCTGCGCGACGACGGCAGCGCCAGCAGCTTCGCCCGGGGCGCATCCGGCGCCTCGATGCGCGGCCTGGGCAAGGCCGCCACCCTGGTGCTGGTCAACGGCCGCCGCGTCTCGAACTACGCGTTCGCCGACGGCGGCAAGGAAGTCTTCGTCAACGTCGATTCGATCCCGGCCGACGCCGTCGAGCGCGTCGAAGTGCTGAAGGACGGCGCCTCGGCGATCTACGGTTCCGACGCGATGGCCGGCGTGATCAACATCATCACCCGCAACACCTTCGAAGGCGTGCGCGCCAGCGCCAGCGTCGAGCGCAACCAGAGCCACGACTTCGGCGGCCAGGACACCGCCGCCATCCTGGGCGGCATGGGCAACCTCGAGCGCGACGGCTACAACGTCTTCGCCAACCTCGAAGCCTACAAGCGCCGCGGCTACATGCAGTCGGACGTGATCGGCGACTACGCCCCGTGGCACCGCCAGTACGTGAGCCCGGCCTTCGGCGATCCGAGCCTGTTCTCCTTCCCGGGCAACCTGAACGAGCCGAAATCGGCGACCAACCCGACCGCGATCCGCCAGGCCGTGGCTTCCTGCCCGGCCACCCAGCGCAACGCCACCGGCCTGTGCACCAGCGACCTGACCGGCATCACCCCGTGGTCGGACCCGGCCAAGCGCCTGAACTTCTTCAGCCAGGCGCGCTTCAAGCTGGGCGCCGACCTGCGCGGCTTCGCCGAAGCGTCCTACTCGCGCACCGAGACGACCTACCGTTCGCTGCCTTACGCCAACTCGGCCGGCTCGCCGTCCAACTGGTTCGACGGCAACACCAAGACCTCGCAGTCGGTGCCGAAGCCCAAGCTGGCGGTCGGCAACCCGGCCAACCCGTTCAACGTCCCGGTCGGCATCGACTACCGCTTCATGGACGACCTGGACATGTGGGTCAGCCCGTCCGAAGCCAACCAGTTCCGCCTGATGGCCGGCCTGCAGGGCAGCCTGGCCAACGGCTGGGAATGGGAAGCGGCCGCCGGCCGGATCGGCGCCGACGCCAAGTCGCGCGACCACGGCGCCCACCGCACCGCGATGCCGAACGCCGTCACCAGCGGCGAATACAAGATCGGCGGCCCGAACAGCCCCGAGCTGCTGGCCCGCATGTTCCCGGAAATCGGCACCGACGCCGACCTGTCGCAGGACTTCATCGACGCCAAGCTGACCGGCGAACTGATGGCCCTGGGCGGCGGTCCGCTGTCCTTCGCCTTCGGCGGCGAAGTGCGCCGCGAAAGCATGTACGTGCGCTCGACCGACAACGTGGTCAATGCCGAGATCATCAGCCGCGGTTCGCTGTGGATCGACGGCGAGCGCACCATGAGCGCCATCTACGGCGAGCTGCAGGCGCCGCTGACCAAAAAGCTGCAGCTGGACGGGGCCCTGCGCCTCGACAAGAGCCAGGGCTTCGACGCCCACGTGTCGCCGAAGCTGGGCCTGCGCTACACCGTCGTGCCGCAGCTGCTGGTGCGCGGCACCTTCGCGGGCGGCTTCCGTACGCCGAACATCCCCGAGACCCTGGGCAAGGTCGGCCTGACCGGCTTCTTCAACAGCACCCTGGATCCGAAGCGCTGCGACACCGCCACCAAGATCCGCGACATCCTGAAGAACGGCAACGCCACCGACAAGAACGACGCCACCACCGCCTACAACTCGGGCTGCCTGACCTCGATCCCGGCGATGATCTCGGCCAACCGCGACCTGAAGCCGGAAACCTCGCGCAGCGCCACCCTGGGCTTCGTGTTCGAGCCGACCAGGAACATCAACGTCAGCCTCGACTACTTCCAGATCGAGCGCCGCGACGAGATCGCCTACCGCGCCGTGTCCTACGTGCTGGCGCGCGAAGACCAGCCGGAGTACTCGCCCCTGATCGTGCGTAATGCGGTCAGCGACACCGACCGCCGCCTGGCCGATCGCGCCAACCAGCTGAGCCCGGGTGCCAACCTGGCCTTCCCGGTCGGCAACATCCAGTCGCTGCTGCTGAACTACGAGAACTTCGGCAAGACGGAAGTGAAGGGCGTCGACCTCGACTTCGCGACCCGCTTCGGCATGGGCGCCTGGGGCAACCTGAACCTGAGCCTGATGAACACCATCGCGCTCAGCACTCGCACCTGGGACGTCAGCGCCGGCACCTACCGTCCGAACACGGTCGGCCTGCGCGGCACCCCGCGTCTGAGCTCGCTATTCAGCGCGGTCTGGAAGAAGGGCGATGTCACCGCCTCGGTGCGCGTGAACCGTACCTCGAAGACCGCACTGAACTTCGACGAGACCGATGTCGCGACCTGGAACGAAGCGGGCTGCAAGGCGCGCATCAAGCCGACCGACGACCTGCCGTGCTACCGCAAGGCCGACATGCGTACCGACCTGAACTTCGCCTACACGGGGATCAAGGACCTGCGCCTGTCGCTGAACATCCGCAACGCCTTCCTGGATTCGGCCCCGGTCGACCTGCGTGGCGGCTACGCCCTGCGTCCGCGCTCGGTCAAGCTGTCGGCGGAATACCTGTTCTAAGCCGCACTGCGCTGCAAACAAAAACGCCAGCCCCGCGGGGCTGGCGTTTTTTATTTGGCGTCCGATCCTTAGCGGTCCTGGCTGCCGGAAGTCAGGATTTCATAGCCGTTGGCCGTCACCGCCACCATGTGCTCCCACTGGGCCGACAGCGAGCCGTCGCTGGTCACCACGGTCCAGCCGTCCTCGAGCTGGTCGACGTCGGCGCCGCCGATGTTGATCATCGGTTCGACGGTGAAGGTCATGCCTTCCTTGAGCAGCAAGCCGGTATTCGGGCGCCCGTAGTGCAGCACCTGCGGCTCTTCGTGGTAGACGCGGCCGATGCCGTGGCCGCAGTAGTCGCGCACCACCGAATAGCCGGCGGCTTCGGCCAGCTTCTGGATGGCGTGGCCGACGTCGCCCAGGCGGGCGCCGGGGCGCACCGCGCGGATCCCGGCCATCATCGCCTTGTAGGTGGTCTCGACCAGGCGCTGCGCCTCGGGGCGCGGGGTGCCGGCATAGTACATGCGGCTGGTGTCGCCGTGCCAGCCGTCCTTGATCACGGTGACGTCGATGTTGACGATGTCGCCATCCCCGAGCACGTCCTTCTCGCTCGGGATACCGTGGCAGACCACGCCGTTGATCGAGGTGCACAGGGTCTTGGGGAAACCGTGGTAGCCGACGTTGGCCGGGGTGGCCTTCTGCACCTTGCGGATGTATTCGTTGCAGCGGCGGTCGAGTTCCTCGGTGCTGACGCCGGGAACCACGTATTCGCCGATCATCTCGAGCACTTCGGAGGCCAGGCGGCCGGCGACGCGCATTTTCGCGATGTCCTTGTCGTTCTTGAGTTTGATTGCCATGGGCTGTTGGGGGAGGGCGCGCAAAACGCTCATCATACCGCGCCGCCGGAAAAGCAGCGGCGCCAAAAAAAGAAAACGCCCCGAAGGGCGTTTTCTGGTGTGCACCGGAACCGGGCAGGCGAGCCTGCCCGGTACGCGGATTACAGCTTGAAGCGCACGCCGACGTAGAAGCGGCGGCCGATGGCGTCGTAGGTGCCGGCATCGGTTTCGGCGCCGGTGGTGTTGCCCGGCAGGCCGCTGATGATCGGCGGAGCCTTGGTGTCGAACACGTTGTCCAGACCGAAGTACAGCTCGGTCGACTTGCGCAGGGCGTAGGTCAGCTGCAGGTCGGTATAGGTACGCGAACCGACGCCCAGCGACTTGGCCGGCAGGTCGAACTGCGACAGGAACTGGTCGTCCAGGTAGGACTTGCCGATGTAGCTGAAGGTGGTCTGCAGGTTGAACGGACCCACCTGGTAGCCGACGTTCAGCGATGCCTTGTGTTTGGCGGCGCCGATTTCGCCTGCGCCTTCGTCGAGATCAGCATCCGGCAGCGGACGGTTCCACAGGGTGCGGACGTAGGTGTAGGCCAGGCGGCTGTTCAGGCGGCCAGGACCGACGCGGTCGTTCCAGGCTGCGGTCAGGTCGACGCCTTCGGTACCCAGGCCACCGCTGTTGCTGACGGCGGTGTCGATGAACTCCAGCGAGCCGGCGCTGTTGGCGCCGACAGCCGCCGGACGGCGGGTGATGAAGTCGCAGAACGACTGGTCGCCGCCACCGTAGCAGTTACGCAGGGCGTACTGGCGGTCGGTACCCACGATCGCATCCGAGATGTCGATCTTGAAGTAGTCGGCGGTGAAGGTCAGGCGGTTCAGGGCAGCGATCGAGCGCGGGGTCCAGACGACGCCGACGGTGGTCGAGCGGCCTTTTTCTTCGCGCAGGTTCGGGTTGCCGCGGTTGTAGCCGCTGATGCCCTGGATGTCCGACTGGTTCAGGGTGA
This sequence comes from Massilia sp. AB1, assembly GCF_018119385.1. Classification (NCBI taxonomy): domain Bacteria; kingdom Pseudomonadati; phylum Pseudomonadota; class Betaproteobacteria; order Burkholderiales; family Oxalobacteraceae; genus Massilia; species Massilia sp. AB1. Next base: position 26,830 of record NZ_JAGKSG010000034.1, read on the forward strand.
ACGCGCCGTTGGCGTTGATGTTGGCCATCACGCCAGGTGCAGCGCGGCAAGCCGCGTCATACACGCCGGTCGAGGTGGCGGTCACGCCCACGCACGGATCCTGGATGCCGGTCGGGAAGTCCTGGCTCGGCGCCTGGAACAGTTCGTTGATGTTCGGAGCACGGGTCGACAGTGCGCGGGTTGCACGCAGCTTGACGTCCGAGATCGGGCTCCATTCGAAGCCGGCGTTCCAGCCGTTGGTGCGACCGACGGTCGAGTAGTCGCCCGCACGGAACGCGCCCAGCAGGGTCAGCGACTTGGCGAACGGTGCATCCTTCAGCACCGGCACGCGGGTTTCGAGGAAGATTTCCTTGACGCTGAATGCGCCTTCGGTTTCCGGGATCGCGTTGCCGGCGTTCAGGCCAGCCTGGGTCAGTGCGTCAGGCGTCGCGCGCGACTCTTCCTTGCGCCATTCGAAGCCGGTTGCGAACGACACCGCGCCTGCCGGCAGGGTGAACACGTCGCCCGACAGCGAGCCGCCCACCAGTTTCTGGGTGGTGGTGGTTTCCAGCGAACCCGGGGCGGCGATGTAGCGGACCGCTTCAGGGCTCAGGGTGTTGGCGCCGAAGATGTTCGCCGGGACGCAACCCTGGGCGCGCGCGTTGGCGTCGCGGCAGATCGCGTCGGTGACGCTGCCGTTGCCGTTCAGGTCGTCGACGTCGGCGATGGTTTCCAGCGCGTTGCGGAAGTTCAGGACGTTGACCTGGCCGGTCGAGCTCTGGGCTTCCTTGGTCGAGCCGTAGGCGCCATAAACTTCATAGTTGAACTTGTCGAACACCAGGCCCTTCACACCAGTGGCGATGCGGAAGGTGTCGCGTTCGGCGCGGCTGGTGCGGTTGCCGAAGTCCGACATGCGGCGCGTGAAGTAGAAATCGCGCAGGCCGTCGCCGTCGGTGTCGGTGGCGCGGTCGTACAGGTATTGCGGAATGACCGCGTTACGCACGATGCTGTTGCCGATTTGGAATTCGGTCGGAACCTGGCCGCCGGTGGACGGGTAGATGTCTTCAGCGCCCAGTGGGTACGGCTCGATATTGGTCGAGACGCGGGTCGATGCGTAGTTGCCTTCGAAGAAAGCCGAGTGGTTCTCGCTCAGCTGCAGCTCGCCGGTCATCGCGGTCAGGAAACGCTCGGTCGGGATGGCGATGGCGCGATATTGGGAGCGGTTGAAGCCGGTCGCGCTCAGCGTGGCGCTGCCGTTGGTGCTGAACGGGCGCGGGTTGCCGGCGGCGTCGTAAGTGTAGTTGGCGCCGACATCCGGGTCGCCGTAGAAGAAGCGGCCTTGCGGTGCGAAGCTCGAGAAGAACGGACGCTGCGCGACGAAGGCGTCGGCGGCTTCGCCGGTCACGCCGGCCATGCGCGAGAACTGGTCGACCGCGGCGAAGCTGCGGTCGCGCGACATCACCGCACCCTGGCGCGAGTAGCCGATGTGGCCCATGATGTGTGCGCTGCCGTCGTCGTTGCTGGTGCCGAAGGTCGCCGAGATCTTGCGCTTCTGGTCGTCGCCCTGTTCGTAGGTTTCGCCCATCTGCGCGTCCAGCAGGACGCCCTTGAAGTTGCGCTTGGTGATGATGTTGACCACGCCGGCAACCGCGTCCGAGCCGTAGGTCGCCGAGGCGCCGCCGGTCAGCAGTTCGACGCGCTCGATGAAGTCGGTCGGGATGGTGTTCAGGTCGACTGCGGACTCGCCCGGGATGCCGGCGACGAAGCGGCGGCCGTTCAGCAGCACCAGGGTGCGCGAGGTGCCCAGGTTACGCAGGTCGATGGTGGCCACGCCGGCGCTGGAGGTCGAGAAGTTCGAGTTGGTACGGCTGACGGCCGGGGTACCCATGGTCGGGTTCTGCAGCAGCAGTTCCTGCAGGTTGGTAGCGCCCGAAGCGGCGATGTCCGCAGCGCTCAGCACTTGCAGAGGAGAAGGGGACTCGGCGCCAGGTGCTGCAATGCGCGAACCGGTCACCGTCACGACTGCCGGTGCGCTGGCAGGCGCCGGTGCGGTCTGTGCGTAGGCGGCTTGCATGCCGAGAGTCACACCGCCCAGGCAGATCAGCCGGATCGAGCGGGACAGGATAGTTTCCATCATCTTTTAAATACTCCAAGGAAGGATAATCACAGCTGGGTTCAGGCAGCCATGTCCACCATTCAGGTGGGTTGAGGTACAGCCAACCTTGCATTCTTCATAAAGGATGTACGAGTGTCAATTGAACGTGCGAAATGCATACGACCTGTTGTAAATTTGTGTATTGACGGTGCCAGAGGTTGACACAAGTCACTCAAGCAATACATACCAAAGCTGCTCTACCCGCTGCGGGTAGCCGTCCACCAGAGCCGGTTCGACGCGCGCCTTGCCGTCGCCCTGCAGGCGCACCTGGTGCTGGAGCCGGCGCATGGCGCGGTAGGCGTCCGCGACCTGGGTGCCGAGCTCGGCGTCGATCAGGCCCAGTTCGCCGCATAGGCGCAGAAGGGCGATGTTGCCGGCGTTTGCCGTCAGTTGCGGCCACGCGCAGGCGTGGCGCAGCACCAGGTACTGGACGATGAATTCGATGTCGATCATCCCGCCCGGATCGTGCTTGAGGTCGAACAGTTCGCTGCGGTTGACGTTGGCGTCGCGCATGCGGCGGCGCATGTCCGTCACCTCGCGTTTCAGCTCGGCCTCGCGGCCGCTGCGGTCCTTGCGCAATACCTGCTCGCGGATGGCCTCGAAACGCGCGCCGATGGCGGCGTCGCCGGCGCAGAAGCGGGCTCGGGTCAGGGCCTGGTGCTCCCACAGCCAGGCCGAACTGTCCTGGTAGCGCTCGAAGGCCGCTACCGAGGACACCAGCATGCCGCTGGCGCCGTCCGGGCGCAGGGCGATGTCGACGTCGAACAGGATGCCGGCGGCCGTGTGGGCCGTCATCCAGGTGATGAAGCGCTGGGCCAGCTTGGCGTAGTTGGACGGCGCCATGTCGTCCTCGTCGTCGTACAGGAAGATCACGTCGAGGTCGGACACATAGCCCAGCTCCTTGCCGCCCAGCTTGCCGTAGGCGATGACGGCGAAGCGCGGCTCTTCGCGGTGGCGGCTGGCGACCGCGCGCCAGGCGTGCTTGATGGCGGCGCCGACGATGGTGTCGGCCAGGGCCGACAAGTGGTCGGCCAGGCGCTCGACCGAGAGTTCGCCGGCCAGGTCCAGGGCCAGCAGGCGGAACAGCTGGGCGTGGTGGCTTTCGCGCAGGATGTCGAGCTGGCGCTCGGTGTCGCCCTGCGCCTCGTTCAGCTGCTGGTCGAGGGTGGCGGCCAGCTGGGGCAGCTCGTCCGCCCCGTTGTTGCGGTCGTCGAGCAGCTCGTCGAGCAGGATCGGGTGCTGGGTCAGGAAGGTCGCGGCCCAGCCGCTGGCGTTGATCATGCGGATCACGCGCTCGAGCGTGTGCGGGTATTCGGTCAGCAGCGACAGGTAGGCCGAGCGCCGCGCGATCGCCTCGAAGAAGTCGAGCAGGCGGCCCAGGGTGGCGGCATGGCTGCCGATGCCGGCCTCGCGCACCACGGTGGCGATCTGGGGCAGGGCCGCGTCCAGCAGGGTCAGCAGTCGCAGGCGGCTGGCGTCCGGCAGGCTGGCCAGGCGCGGGCCCTGCAGGGTGGCCACCACGCGCGCGGCGCCGCCCTCGGGATCGTCGAAGCCCAGCTGGGCCAGGCGGGCGCCCAGCGCTTCGCGGTTTTCCGGATCGTCCGCCAGCGCCGGCGCGTCCGGGTCGGCGCCCTCGCTCTTGTCGGCGAAGATGGCGTCGAACTGGGCGGCGACGAAGGCGCGCTGCTCTTCCATGCGCGCCAGCAGGGCGGCTTCGTCCGCCAGGCCCATCATGCGCGCGACGATCAGGCGGTCGGCTTCGTTGGCGGGCAGGGTGTGGGTCTGGGCGTCTTCCAGGTATTGCAGCCGGTGCTCCAGGTTGCGCAGGAAGGTGTAGGCCTGCAGCAGCTGCTCGACCGTCTCCGGCGGCAGCAGCTCGCGCTCGGCCAGCAGGCGCAGGGTCGCGCGGGTGGAGCGTTCGCGCAGGGCCGGGTCGCGCCCGCCGCGGATCAGCTGGAACACCTGGGCTAGGAATTCGATCTCGCGGATCCCGCCGCGGCCCAGCTTGACGTTGTGGCTGCGCTCGGGATGCAGGCGCTCCTGGCGCTTGACCTCGGCGCGGATCTGGGCGTGCATGTTGCGGATCGCGTCGATCACGCCGAAGTCGAGGTAGCGGCGGAACACGAAGGGGCGCACGATCGCGTCCAGCGCCGCGATGTCCTCGGCCTCGCCGGTGACGGCACGCGCCTTGACCCAGGCATAGCGTTCCCATTCGCGCCCCTGGACGATCAGGTATTCCTCGACCATGGCCAGGCTGGCCGCCAGCGGACCGGACTTGCCGTTCGGGCGCAGCGCCATGTCGACCCGGAAGGTGAAGCCGTCCTCGATCACTTCGGACAGGGCGGCGATCAGTCGGCGCCCCAGGCGCACGAAGAATTCGTGGTTCGAGAGCTGGCGCTGGCCGGGGCCGGCGGCGGTCTCGCCGTCCTCGGGGTAGACGAAGATCAGGTCGATGTCCGAAGAGACATTCAGTTCTCCGCCGCCCTGCTTGCCCATGGCCAGCACCATCATGCGCTGGGGTCGGCCGGATTCCTCGCCCATCGGGACGCCATGGGCGGCCTCGAGTTCGGCGCGCAGGAGCTCGGCGTGGGTCTGGATCGCGAAGTCGGCGAAGGCCGTCATGGCCGTCACCACCTCGTGCAGGTCGGCCTGTCCGGCCAGGTCGCGCTCGATGATGGCGGCGACGAGCAGGTTGCGCACCCGGCGCATGGCGCGTTCCGGCGGCAGGCCGGCGGCCAGCTCGTGTTCCAGCAAGGCGCGGAAATCGGCCTGGGCCAGCGATAATCGGGTCAGCTCGGCGAGTTGGGCGGCCCGGGTGGGGGCGGCATCGAGCCAGCGTTGGTAAAAGCGCGACGCGCACGCCGGGGAAGCAGGGTTCATTCAGTGTATCCGCGAAAGTGTTGCGTTCCGGCAGGCGGTGCTATGCGGTAGAATTGCCCGCCATGCTGCCCGGGGTCAGCATGATGGTAAGGTAGACGCCGCGACTGTTGCAAGCGATGTTGTTGATAAAGAATTAATTCGGGAGGCCGGCTCGTGCGCCGGGCTTCCCTAACGGCGAGCCTTGAGTTGAGCACTTTGATGGACAACCAGGAACCGCAGGCCGCGCCTGCGCACCTGCCGCTTGCCGTGCGCTGGCGGCGGCTGCGCGCCGCCTATCGGGTGGCGAACCTGGCCTCGCACCATGTGCTCGGCTTTACCATCAAGCTCATCCTGCTCGTCTATTTCTCGCTTGCCGTGCTGTTCCTGGTGCTGCGCTACGCGGTGCTGCCGAATATCGATATGTACAAGGGCGATATCGAGCGCGCCGCCAGCCGCGCGCTGGGCGGGCAGGTCACCATCGCCGCCATCGACGCTTCCTGGAAGGGATTGCGTCCCGCGCTCTCGCTGCAGGACGTGCGCCTGCACGACCGCGCCGGACGCCAGGCGCTGGCGCTGCCGGGCGTCTCGGCGGTCCTGTCCTGGTGGACCGTGGCCGCCCTCGAGCCGCGCCTGGAGCAGCTCGAGATCCGCAACCCGCGGCTGAGCGTGCGCCGCGGGCCGGACGGCGTGATCGAAGTGGCCGGCGTGCGCCTCGACCCGAAGAGCGAGGACAAGGGCGGCGCCGACTGGCTGTTCCGCCAGCGCGAGATCGTGATCCGCGGCGGACAGGTGGACTGGACCGACGAGCTGCGCGGGCGCGAGACCCTGCGCCTGAGCGGCGTCACCTTCGCCTTGCTGAACCGCTGGGGAACCCACCACGCCGCCCTGCGCGCCACGCCGCCGCGCGCGCTCGGCAGTCCGGTCGAGCTGCGCGCCCAGTTCCGCCACCGTTTCGGCGCCCGTCCCTCCGACATTTACCGCTGGAAAGGCGAACTCTACGCCGAGCTGCGCGACGCCGACCTGGCCGCCTGGAAGCGCCATATCGACTATCCGGTCCAGCTGACCCAGGGGCGCGGCTCGCTGCGCGCCTGGCTCAGCGTCGACCAGGCGCGCCTGGCCGGCTTCACCGCCGACCTGGCCCTGGCCGACGTCGCCGCGCGCCTGGGCAAGGACGCCGCCCCGCTGGCGCTGGCGCGCCTGAGCGGCCGCCTGTCGGCACGCGAGGAAATGATTGCAGGTAAGGACGACGGCAAGCCCACCTTCGGCGCCCACGGCCACACGCTCAGCCTGGAAAACCTGGCGGTGGTCACCCGCGACGGCCGCGCGCTGCCGCCGGCCACCCTGGAAGAAACCTGGCGCCCGGCGCGCGCCGGCCGCCCCGAACAGGGCGAGCTCACCGCGCGCCACCTGGACCTGGGCGCGCTGGCGGTGCTGGCGCAGTCGATGCCGATCACCCCGCTGCAGCGCCAGCTGCTGGCCGACTACGCGCCGCGCGGCCGCCTGGTCGACGTCACCGCCGAGTGGACCGGGCGCTTCCCGCAGGTGAGCGGCTACCGCATCCGCGGCGAAGTCGAGGGCCTGGCTGTGAACCCGCAGCCGGCGCGCCCGGCCCAGCCCGCCCGTCCGGGGATTGCCGCGGTGCCGGCGCGCGCGGCGATGCCCGGCTTCGACAACCTGAGCGGCAGCATCGACGCCACCGAGCGCGGCGGTTCGGTGGACCTCGATTCCAGCCGGCTGGCGCTGCGCATGCCGGCCTGGTTCGCCGAGCCGGCCATGGACTTCGACCGCCTGCTGCTCAAGGCGCGCTGGAACTACGAGCCGGCGCGCCAGCTGCTGCTCGAGGTCGAGAACTTCGAATTCCACCAGGGAGCGCTGAACGCGAAGCTCTCGGGCCGCCACCTGCTGCCGCTCGAGCCGGGCCACGGCCCCGGCAATGCCGATTTCATCGGCAAGCTGGACGGCTTCGAGATCGGCCAGGTGGGACGCTTCCTGCCGCTGGCCACGCCCGAGAACCTGCGGCACTGGCTGACCGGCGCGCTGCAGGGCGGGCGCCTGCGCGACACCAGCCTGCGCCTGCGCGGCGACCTGGCCGAGTTCCCGTTCCGCGCCGGCAGCCTGGCCGAGCGGGCGCGCGGTGAGTTCCGCGTCGCCGGCCGCCTGGAAAACGCGCGCCTGGAATACGCGCCCGGCCACCGCCACCCGGACGGCGCCCCGCAGTGGCCGCTGGCCGAGCAGATCAACGGCCACATCGAGTTCGACCGCGCGCGCATGGAGATCCGCGGCGACACCCTGCGCACCCTGGGGGTGGCGCTGTCGAACGTCAAGGCCGTGATCCCGGACCTGGGCGCGCACGAGCAATTGACGCTGGAAATCGACGGCAACGCCGCCGGACCGATGCAGGAATTCCTGCGCTACGTATCGGTCACGCCGGTGCTGGAATGGATCGGCCACTTCACCGAGGAAACGCGCGCCAGTGGCAACGCGCGGCTTAGCCTGAAGCTGCGCATGCCGCTGCACCACCTGCCGGACACCAAGGTCCAGGGCAGCCTGCAACTGCTGGGCAATGACGTCAGCCTGTTCCCGGAACTGCCGCCGCTGCAGGCGGCGCTGGGCCGGATCGAATTCTTCGAGCGCGGCGTCAACCTGAACGGCGTCGGCGCGAGCTTCCTGGGCGGGCCGCTGAGCCTGGCGGGCGGCACCCAGCGCGACGGCAGCATCGCGATCCGCCTGGGCGGCACCCTGTCGGCCGAGGGCATGCGCCGCACCGCGCCGATGCCGGAGCTGGCGCGCCTGGGCCAGCGCCTGTCGGGCAGCACGCGCTACATGGGCCTGGTGACGGTGAAGGAAGGCCGGCGCACGGTCACGCTCGACTCCAGCCTGGCCGGGCTGGGCCTGGAACTGCCGGCCCCGCTCAACAAGCCGCAGGGCGACATCCTGCCGCTGCACTTTACCCTGGCCGGCGAGCCCGGCGTGAACGGGCAGGGCCGCGACGAGATCCGGGTCAGCCTGGGCCAGAACCTGGCGGCGCGCTACCTGCGCGAAAAGCAGGGACGCGGTCCCTGGATCGTGACCCGCGGCGGCATCGGCGTCAACCTGCCGGCGCCGGAGCCGGACAGCGGCCTGATGCTCAACGTGAACATGAAGGCCCTCAACATCGACCAGTGGATCGCGGCCGGGCGCGCGATCGCCGGCGAGGATGGGCCGGCCGGCGGCACGCCTGCCGGGAGCGGCGGCGTGGCCCAGTATGTGCTGCCCTCGGTCATGAGCGGCAGGGTGGGCGAGGTGACGCTCGGCGAGCGCAGGCTGGCCGAGGTGGTGGCCGGCGTCACCCACCAGCGGGACACCTGGCAGGCCAGCATCCATTCGCGCCAGGCGGTCGGCTACGTGACCTGGGCCGACGCCTCCAGCGGCGTGGGCAAGGTGACCGCGCGCCTGGCCTCGCTCGTGATCCCGCCCTCGGCCGAGGCCGAGGTCAAGGACCTGCTCGAATCGCACCGCGGCGCCAGCGCCACCATTCCTTCGCTCGACATCGTGGCCGAGCATTTCGAGCTGTTCGACAAGCGTCTGGGCCGGCTGGAACTGCACGCCAGCAACGTGCAAGCCCTGGCCGGGCGCGAATGGCGCATCGACCGCCTGGCGCTGGACAACCCGGACGGCCAGCTCAAGGCCGCCGGCCGCTGGCTGACCAAGGACGGCAAGAGCAATACCAGCCTCAACTTCTCGCTCGACATCCTCGACGCCGGCCGCCTGCTGGACCGCCTGGGTTTCCCCGAAACCTTGCGCCGCGGCAAAGGCAAGATGTCGGGCGATATTTCCTGGGCCGGGCTGCCGTACGCGATGGACATTCCCAGCCTGTCGGGCCAGATCGAGATGAATGTCGAGTCGGGCCAGTTCCTCAAGCAGGATCCGGGCGCGGCCAAGCTGCTGGGCGTGCTCAGCCTGCAGGCCTTGCCGCGCCTGCTCAAGCTCGATTTCCACGACGTGTTCTCGGAAGGCCTGGCCTTCGACGGCATCAGCGCCAACGCCATGATCCAGCGCGGCGTGCTGCGCACCGACAACCTCAAGATGCATGGCGTGGCCGCCACCGTGCTGATGGACGGCACCGCCGACATCGCCCACGAGACGACCAACCTGCGCGTGGTCGTGATCCCGGAATTCAACCTCGGCACTGGTCCGCTGGTCTATGGCCTGGCGGTGAACCCGGTGATCGGCCTGGGCGGCTTCCTGGCCCAGCTGTTCCTGCGGGCGCCGGTGATGAAGGCGCTCACTTACCAGATGCAGGTCACGGGACCGTGGAAGTCCCCGACCATTACCAAGCTCGACAACCCGCCGCCGGCCGCGGCCGCCGCTGCCGCCGCATCGGCCGCCGCCGCGCGCGCCAACGCGAAAAAGGAATGAGATGACGACCGTAGCCGCAGTCCAGATGGTTTCCACTCCGCAGGTCAGCGACAACCTGGCCACCGTCCGCCGCCTGGTGGGCGAGGCCGCCGCCAGGGGCGCCGGCCTGGTGGCCCTGCCGGAATACTGGCCGATCATGGGCATGAGCGACGCCGACAAGGTGGCGCATGCCGAGCAGCCGGGCAGCGGACCGATCCAGGACTGCATGGCGGCGCTGGCGCGCGAGCACGGCGTCTGGCTGATCGGCGGCACCCTGCCGCTGGTGTCGAAGGAAGACGGCAAGGTGCTCAACACCACCCTGGTCTACGACCCGCAGGGGCAGGCCGTGAGCCGCTACGACAAGATCCACCTGTTCGGCTTCAACAAGGGCAGCGAATCCTACGACGAGGCGCGCACCATCGTGCCGGGCGAGACCATCGGCAGCTTCGAGGCGCCTTTCGGGCGGGTCGGCCTGTCGATCTGCTACGACCTGCGCTTCCCGGAACTGTTCCGCGCGATGGGCGAGTGCGCCCTGATCGTGGTGCCGGCAGCCTTCACCCACACCACCGGCCGCGCGCACTGGGAAGTCCTGCTGCGCGCCCGCGCGATCGAGAACCAGTGCTATGTGCTGGCGGCGGCCCAGGGCGGCCTGCACGAGAACGGCCGCCGCACCTTCGGCCATAGCATGCTGATCGACCCCTGGGGCGAAGTGAAGGCGGTGCTGCCGGAAGGCGAGGGCGTGGTCTGCGGCGAGCTGGATCCGGCCTTCCTGGCCGGGGTGCGCGAGAGCCTGCCGGCGCTGCGGCACCGGAAGATGTAAGGGCGGGGAAGGGCGGCGCCTAAGGACGCGCCGCCCCACAGCTGCGCTCGGCGAGGTAGGGCTTGTCCTGGCTCTCCGAGGCCAGCTGGGCCGAGCGCGACAGGATGCGCACGCCGGGGGCGATGGCCGCCCGGTCGATCGCTTCCTGGGCGGCGGCCAGCTCGCTCCTGCCGGCGCCGTCGGTGTAGAGAAGCTCGAACCGTACAACGCCTTCAAAAGTCATGGATTGCAAGTCGGCCACATTGGGCAGCTTGAGGAGCAGCTTTTCGAGAGGCGCAGTGACCCTGTTCACGATGCTGGCCGCAGCCTTCTCATCCACGCACACTTCGACGACCACCACCTGGGCGGGCGCAGGCGTGGCATGGGCTGGTGCGGCGCTGCAGAGCAGGGCGGCGGCAAGCGGGACTACCTGTTTCAAGCGCATCGCAACTCCTTGGAGGTTTTCTACGATATTGCCATCGAGGAAAGCCGGTGGCAATGCGGCCTGGATGAAGTGACGCCAGGCTTGCGCCGGACCCCCGTGCGGTGCGCGCGGCAGCCTGACTTGCGTCCGGTACGACGGGCCCGGATATGGCACAATGCCCATTCCACAAGAGAGACCGAACGCAAAATGACTCCATTCGAACCGAACCTTTCCTCCATCGCCGTCGCCCGCGACGTGCTGTTGACGCCTTTCGGCCTCGACGAGGGCAAGTTGCTGCGCGCGCTGGGTACGATGTTCACGCACAAGGTCGACTACGCCGACCTGTATTTCCAGTTCACCAAGAGCGAGGGCTGGAGCCTGGAAGAGGGCATCGTCAAGACCGGCAGCTTCTCGATCGACCAGGGTGTCGGCGTGCGCGCCATCTCGGGCGACAAGACCGCCTTTTCCTATTCCGACGAGATTTCCGAGCGCGCGCTGCTGGACGCGGCCAGCGCCACCCGCACCATCGCGCGCGCCGGCGCGGGCCGGGTGAAGGTCGCGGGCGCGGCGCGCCCGACCGGCGGCCGCTCGCTCTACCTGCCGCACGATCCGCTGGCTTCCCTCGACGCCACCGAAAAGGTGCGCCTGCTCGAGCGCGTCGAGAAGATGGCGCGCGCCAAGGACCCGCGCGTGGTCCAGGTGATGGCCGGCCTGGCCGCCGAATACGACGTGGTGCTGGTGGTGCGCAGCGACGGCGTGCTGGCCGCGGACATCCGCCCGCTGGTGCGCGTCTCGCTGACCGTGATCGCCGAGCAGAACGGCCGCCGCGAAGTCGGTTCCTCGGGCGGCGGCGGACGCTACGACTACGGCTACTTCACCGACGACATCCTCGACTTCTACGCGACTGAAGCGGTCAAGTCGGCCTGCGTCAACCTGGAGGCGCGCCCGGCCCCGGCCGGTCCGATGACCATTGTGCTGGGACCGGGCTGGCCCGGCGTGCTGCTGCACGAGGCGGTCGGCCACGGCCTGGAAGGCGACTTCAACCGCAAGGGCTCGTCCTCCTACGCCGGCATGATCGGCCAGCGCGTGGCGGCCAAGGGCGTCACCGTGGTCGACGACGGCACCATCAAGGACCGCCGCGGCTCGCTGAACATGGACGACGAGGGCAACCCGACCCAGTGCACCACCCTGATCGAGGACGGCATCCTGAAGGGCTATATCCAGGACACCATGAACGCACGCCTGATGAAGATGCCGGTTACCGGCAACGCGCGCCGCGAGTCCTTTGCCCACCTGCCGATGCCGCGCATGACCAACACCTACATGCTGGCCGGCGACAAGGACCCGCAAGAGATCCTGGAATCGGTCAAGAACGGCCTGTATGCGGTCAATTTCGGTGGCGGCCAGGTCGACATCACCAACGGCAAGTTCGTGTTCTCGGCCAGCGAAGCCTACATGATCGAGAACGGCAAGATCAGCTATCCGGTCAAGGGCGCAACCCTGATCGGCAATGGCCCGGACGTGATGAACCGCATCTCCATGATCGGCAACGACATGAAGCTCGATACCGGCGTCGGCGTGTGCGGCAAGGAAGGCCAGAGCGTGCCGGTGGGCGTCGGCCAGCCGACCCTGCGCATCGACGGCGTGACGGTGGGCGGCACCGCCTGATCCACGGCCGCGCCATCCCCAACGCCCGGTTGTCGCCGGGCGTTGTCGTTTCTAGGGCAATGCGCCGCGGCGCCGGCCATCAGAAGCTGACTTTCGCCCCCAGGGTGAAGAAGCGCCCGATCGCCCCGTAGTAGTCGAGCGGGTTGTAGGAGGTGGCGCCATAGGTCAGCGGGTCGAGCGGCGGCAGCTTGTCGAACACGTTCTGGATCGAGCCGAACACTTCCCAGCGCGGCTGCGGCTTCCAGCGCAGCACCAGGCCCACCGTGGTGAACGAGGCCAGTTCGCAATTCGTCGGCGCATCGTTGCCGTGGGCGGAATGGCTGGCGCAACCGTCGGGGTTGTCCTTGAACAGGGTTCAAGCAGTTTGCCGGGAATTTGGCTACAGCTGCACGGTCTCAAGGAATATGAAAACATACGTCTCCATCGAAACCGTTTCAATTCGCGCCGGCACGCAGTCCAGCGCCGTTGTACGGACGACGGCCGGCCGCAGCACGGCAGCGGCCAGGTGCGGTAGCAGGCTGCGCCACCGGGAGGCGCCGTGCTCATAGCGCATCGCATTCGGCTCGATCCCAACAATGTCCAGGCGACGTATCTCTCTCGGGCGGCCGGCGTGGCGCGCTTCGCCTACAACTGGGCTTTAGACGAGTGGGGCAAACAGTACGAAGCCTGCAAGGCCGATCCATCGCTGCCCAAGCCGTCCGAAGCGGCGCTGCGGCGCCAGCTCAATGCCATCAAGCGCGAACAATTTCCCTGGATGTTGGAAGTAACCAAGAATGCGCCCCAGATGGCGATCATGCAGCTGGGCCGCGCCTTCGACAATTTTTTCAACAAGCGCGCCCGCTATCCGACCTTCCGCCGTAAAGGGCGCGATGACCGGTTTACATTGAGCAACGATCAGTTCCGGGTCGAGGACAAGCGGATCCGCATCCCGAAGCTGGGCTGGGTCCGCATGTGCGAAGCCCTGCGTTTTACCGGCCGGATCGTATCGGCCACGGTCTGCCGCGTCGCCGATCACTGGTACGCCAGCATCACCGTCGACACTCATGAACTGTCCCTGCCGCCAGCCGAAAACCAAGGCGCGGTCGGGGTGGATTTCGGAGTCTCGACGCTGGCAACCCTGTCGACCGGGGAGAAATTCGAAGGACCGAAGGCATTGCACGCCTTGCTGCCGCGCCTGCGCCGCCTGTCGCGCAGCCTGTCATGCAAGGTGAAGGGTTCGCGCAACCGGGCGAAGGAGAAGCTGAAACTGGCGCGCCTGCACGCACGGATCGGCAACATTCGACGCGACAGCCTGCATCAACTGAGCACGAGCATTACGCGCCGCTTCCACACGATCGGAATCGAGGACCTGAACGTCAAGGGCATGCTGGCCAATGGCTGCCTGGCCCGGGCGATCTCGGACATGGGTTTCCACGAGCTGCGCCGCCAGATGGAATACAAGGCGGCGTGGCGCGGCGGCCGGGTGGTGGTGGCGGACCGCTGGTACCCGAGCAGCAAGCTGTGCTCCGGCTGTGGCTATCGAATGGAAGCGCTAAGCCTGGCGATCCGCCACTGGGCCTGCCCGGGATGCGGGACGGCGCACGAGCGCGACGTCAATGCCGCCGTGAACTTGAGAAGTCACGCGGTGAGTTCCACCGTGTCTGCCTGCGGAGGGGAAGGCTCTGGCCCAGCGCGCGAGCGGGGCGAAATCGGCCCCTGTGAAGTAGGAATCCGGCAGCAAAGTTAACTATGGATAGCTATGCGCAAGTCCGGAAGAACGGTCTCAGTCATGGATCGGACTGCAGGTAGTTGGCATGGTCCCGGCCGCGCGCTCGCTGTGGCTTTGAGGCGCATCAATTGCTAACGCTCTATTTCTTGATCTAGTGAGCCTGCGCACGGCGGCCGGGCTGGGAGCGACTTTTGCATCGGCAGCCGGAAGAGCGCTGATCTGTCTCAAGGGGCCGGTCGGGAGGGGAAGAGGGTATCGGCTTGTCGCCACTAATTGTTGTCTGTACAAGCGTGAATCAGCCGATAAAAGGCTTGCCAATCTTCACAGCTTGTTGTTATAGTCAGACGAACAACCGGACCTCGTATGCGCCAGAACGTCTTCTTTACCTGCTACTTTTACTTTAGCGATTCCAGCCCGATGGCGGTGGAGTAGCGGCAGGTTCACGCGACAACGAACAAGTCCCAGCAAATCCAGACAAACCGCCAGCGATGGCGGTTTTTTCATTTTCAGCCCAGACATCACGAAACGGAGTACAGCATGCCTCGCACCGACGACTTACGCATCCGCGAAATGAAGGAACTGACGCCGCCCTCGCACCTGATCCGCGAGTTCCCGGTGAGCCCTCAGGCCGAGCAGACCGCCGCGGACGCGCGCGTGGCGCTGCACCGCATCCTGCACGGCCAGGACGACCGCCTGATGGTGGTGGTCGGCCCGTGTTCGATCCACGATCCGAAGGCCGCGCTCGAGTATGCGCGCCGCCTGGTGGAGCAGCGCCGCCGCTTCGCGGGCGAACTCGAGATCGTGATGCGCGTGTATTTCGAGAAGCCGCGCACCACGGTCGGCTGGAAGGGCATGATCAACGATCCGTACATGGACAACAGTTTCCGCATCAACGACGGCCTGCGCATGGCGCGCGAGCTGCTGCGCGACGTCAACGAGATGGGCCTGCCCGCCGGCACCGAGTTCCTGGACGTGATCAGCCCGCAGTACATCGCCGACCTGATTTCCTGGGGCGCGATCGGCGCCCGCACCACCGAGTCGCAGGTGCACCGCGAGCTGGCGTCGGGACTGTCCTGTCCGGTCGGCTTCAAGAACGGCACCGACGGCAACATCAAGATCGCCGCCGACGCCATCAAGGCGGCTTCGCAGCCCCACCACTTCCTGTCGGTGACCAAGGGCGGCCACTCGGCGATCGTCTCGACCTCGGGCAACGAGGACTGCCACATCATCCTGCGCGGCGGCAAGGCGCCGAACTACGACGCGGCCAGCGTGGAGGACGCCTGCAGGCAGCTGGCGGCCAACGGCCTGGCCGGGCGCCTGATGATCGACGCCTCGCATGCCAACAGCAGCAAGAATCCGCAGAACCAGGTGCCGGTGTGCGCCGACATCGGCAAGCAGATCGCGGCCGGCGACGACCGCATCGTGGGCGTGATGATCGAGTCGCACCTGGTGGGCGGCAGGCAGGACCTGGTGCCGGGCCAGGAGCTGACCTACGGCCAGTCGGTGACCGACGGCTGCATCGACTGGGACACCAGCGTCGGCGTGCTGGAAGGGCTGGCGCAGGCGGTGCGCCAGCGCCGGGTGCGGCAGGAATAAGGCCGGCACTGCGCGGCGGCCTTCGCCGGGATGAAGTTCATGAAGTACGTTTGAAAATAGGCGCTGTCCTTAGTTCACGCTCCTCTAGCACGTCATCCCGGCGAAGGCCGGGATCCAAGTTTGTCCGCGTCGACATGGCTTCACAATCAGACACCGAATGAAAAACGGCGCACCGAAGTGCGCCGTTTTGTTTTTGCAGCCTTGACGAGGCTCAGAACTTCGCGGTCAGGTTGAGGAACACGCGGCGTCCGAGGGCGTCATACACCTGCGGGAAGGTATTGCCGTTGCCGAAGGTCGAGGAAGTCACGGCGCCCACCGGCGGGTCCTTGTCGAGCAGGTTGTTGATGCCCGCGCGCAGGGCCAGCCACTTGGTCGCCTGCCAGCTGGCGGCGAGGTCCAGGTAGTTCTGGCGGCCGAAGGTGGCGTCGCCCGTCTCGAAGTTGCCCTTGAGCTGAGGGTCGCTGCTGGTCGAGGACAGTTTCACCTCGTCGATGAAGCGCCAGGTCAGGGCCAGGTCCATGCGCCACGGCGAGGACCAGGTCACGCGCAGCTTGTGGCGCCATTCCGGCAGCGGGGTGCCGCAGCTCGGCCCGAACAGGCCGGCGCAGTCGTAGGCGCCCTTGCCCGGCGCGTCTTCCTGCAGGAACTCCTTGAGCCAGGTGCCGGTCATCGCGAAGTCCAGCGAGCCGAGGCCGCTGCCGAGGTTCTGGCGGAAGTTGGCCGCCACGTCCAGGCCCGAGGTCTTGCGCATGCCCAGGTTCTGGTTGTTGGCGATGATGCGCGCCGTCGTCTCCATCCACAGCGAGCCCTGGCTGTCGCGCTGGATCAGCGAGCAGGCGGCCGGATTGCCGGTTTCCAGGCAGTCGTTCAGGGTGGTCGTCGCCGGCAGGGCCGAGATCACGTCTTCCACCTTCATGTTGAAGTAGTCGAGGGTGAGCGACAGGTTGCGCATCGGGGTCAGCACCAGGCCCACGGTGTAGGTCTTGGCGGTTTCCGGCTTCAGGTCGGCGTTGCCGCCGAACAGGGCGTTGTACTGGCCGGCCGCGTTGTCGCGGATATTGCCGTACTGGGCGGCGGTCACGCCGGTGCGGGCGCATTGCTCCAGGGTCGCGCTCGGGGTGGCGCCGGCGCACGGATCTTCGTCGTTGTCGTACAGGCCCAGGCCGACCGGGGTGAACATCTCGACCACGTTGGCGGCGCGCACCGCCCTTTGGTACGAGGCGCGCACCTTGGCCAGCGACATCGGCGCCCATTCGAGGCCCAGGCCGTAGGAATTGGTCTTGTAGCCGGTGTTGTAGTCCGAACGGCGGTAGGAGGCGTTCAGCGACAGGTCGTCCGCGAACGGCTGCTTGGACAGCAGCGGAATGCGCGCTTCGGCGAAGTAGTCCTTCACGCTGTACTCGCCGCCCACGTTCTGGGTCGGACCGCCTTGGCCGGCCAGGTCGCCGGTGGCGAAGGCGGTGTCGACGGTGCGCTCCAGTTTCTCGGTGCGGTGCTCGAAGCCGAAGTTGACGCCGATGCCTTCCTCGGTGCCCGGCATGGTCCAGCCGTAGTCCGAGAGGTTGGTGCCGACGTTGGCGCCGATCACGCTCTGGCTGGTGTAGCCTTTCTGGAAGCCCGGGGTCTGCAGGTACTCGAGCATCTGCGGGGTCACCTTGCCCAGCGCCCAGATGTTGTAGGGGACGCAGCCCGCCAGGCCGCTGCGGCACACCGGCGCCCCGCTGGCGTCGGCGACCACGTCGAGGGCGGCCTGCAGGCGGGTGTTGGAGAAGTCGTTCAGGTAGTTTTCCTGGAACAGCACCTTGCCCATCTGGCCGAACACGTCGTAGTTCCAGTTGCCGATGTCGCCCTTGAGGCCGACCACGCCGCGGAAGGAGGTGTGGCGCAGGTTGTCCTGGCGGCCGCCGCCTTCGACGTTGCGGCGCAGGATGAACACGTCGGCCGTGTCGCCCGGCGCGTTCAGGCCGAGCGCGCTGCGCCAGGCGCTCGACAGGAAGGGGTTCTCGAAGCTCACCGGCACGGTCAGGCCGAAGATGCCGGACGGGGCGATCTGGGCCACGGTGTGGTCGTCGTGGAAGCTGGCCTCGGTGTAGAGCCGGGTGTTGTCGTTGATGTTGTAGTGCGCGAAGGCGTT
This sequence comes from Massilia sp. AB1, assembly GCF_018119385.1. Lineage (NCBI taxonomy): Bacteria > Pseudomonadati > Pseudomonadota > Betaproteobacteria > Burkholderiales > Oxalobacteraceae > Massilia > Massilia sp. AB1. The sequence continues at coordinate 44,529 of NZ_JAGKSG010000034.1, forward strand.
GAAGCCGTAGCGCTCCGACGGGCGCTGGAAATAGTTCAGCGGACCGTAGTTGTACAGGTCGGCCGGGTCGGCGAAGGGACGCACGCCGCCGTTGGCGTCGGCCACGGTCAGGTCGCCGCCGTCGGTCACGAACAGGCCCGGGAAGGAGGTGTAGGAGCCGCCGCAGTTGAAGGTATTGCCCTCGGTGCCGCCCAGCGCGCAGGCCGAGTAGTCGCGTTCCGATTGCAGCAGCGCGTCTTCCTTCTTGTAGTTGAAGAAGACCGTCACGTTGCCGCGGTTGTCGGCGAAGTTACCGCCCAACAGCAGGTTGGCGTCGCTGATCTTGCCGTCGGCGCCTTTGTCGCCCGGCAGCGGGTAATTGCTGCGGCGCGTCGCATCGGCCACGCGCCCGTTGTTTTGCTGATGGTTGTAGAAGCTGTGGTTCAGTTCGATCTGGGCGCCCTGGAACTTGTCGTTCATGATGAAGTTCACCACGCCTGCCACGGCGTCGGAGCCGTACACGGCCGATGCGCCGCCGGTGAGCACCTCGACGCGCTTGATCAGCGGCGCCGGAATCTGGTTCAGGTCGGCCGCGGTATTCGACGGGCTGCCAGCCGGCAGGCGGCGGCCGTTGACCAGCACCAGGGTGCGGTCGGCGCCGAAGTTACGCAGGTTCACCGTCGCGGTGCCGCTCGAGCCGTTGGAAATCGTGCCGCCCTGGTCGGCGAACACCTGGGGCAGGTTGTTCAGCAGGTTCTCGACGGAGCGCACGCCGTCCATCTTGATTTCCTGGGCGCTGACCACGGTCACCGGGCTGGTGCCTTCCAGGTTGGCCATCGGAATGCGCGAACCGGTGACTTCGACGCGCTGCAGCTGGCCCTCGGCCGGCGCCTGCGGCGCTTCCTGCGCATAGGCAGAGGCGGCGACCGCCATGCCACTTGCGAACATCAAACGTACTGAACGAGATAAAACTGTTTCAACCATCATGTGAGTTTCCCAGTTAGCTCTGCCAGCGACGACCGCCGGCACAGTCGTTGATACAAGCCGTCATGTTAAAACGGCATCTTTACCGCAAGGAAATAAAAACATTTGGGTGCATATATTGTCAATTGTAAAAATTAGGCAAGTAAAAAAAACAACTGTGTGCACCGCAAGATTTACTTGAGTAACATTTCGTGTTATGGCTGGGAAATAAAAAAAGGTAATGACTGGGCGTCACCTTTTTATACGCGGGGAGCTTGCCCAGTCTGTATCCTGTCCACGGCGCGCGGCCGGGCAGGGCGCGCTGGTTTCAGGTAGGGTGTCGCCTTTTCGGGTGGCTGGACGGCAAGCCGGCGCGCACGCGCCGGCGCCAATCGGGAGTTTCATGATCGCTTATATCCTCCGCCGGCTGTGGCAGATGCTGCCGACCATGGCGGGCGTCGTCGTGCTGGTGTTCGCGCTGTTCAACTGGGTCGGCGGCGATCCCGCCTACCTGCTGGCCGGGAAGATGGCGGACACGGCCGCCATCGAGAACATCCGCCGCCAGCTCGGCACCGACCAGCCCTATACGGTGCAGCTGTGGATCTTCGTCAAGCAGATCCTCACCTTCGACTTCGGCAACGCCTGGAGCACCGGCGAGCCGGTCTCGCAAATCATCGCCAGCCGGCTGGGGCCGTCGCTGACCGTGCTGGTTCCGCTGACCGTGCTCGAAACCCTGTTCGGCATCGCGCTGGCCCTCGGCATCGCCTTCGTGCGCGGATCGCTGACGGACCGCGCCGTGATGGTCGCGTGCACGGTGGGCATGTCGATCTCGATCCTGGTCTACATCATCGTGTTCCAGTACTTCTTCGCCTACAAGCTGGGCCTGTTCCCGGTGCAGGGCTGGGGCGAGTCGCTGGGCGAGAACCTGCTGCGCTATGCGCTGCTGCCCATCATCATCGGCCTGGCGGTGTCGGTCGCGCCCACCTTGCGCCTGTACCGCAGCTTCGTGCTCGACGAAGTGGGCCAGGACTACGTGCGCACCGCGCGCGCCAAGGGCCTGGCCGAGCGCCGCATCGTCTGGGTGCACGTGCTGCGCAATGCCGCGATCCCGATCATCACCCACGTCATGGCCAACCTGCCGGCGCTCCTGATCGGCGCTTTCCTGCTGGAGCGCTTCTTCGGCATTCCCGGCATCGGGCGCGAAGTGATCCTGGCGGTGGAGCGCAGCGACTTCCCGGTCATCAAGGCGATCACGGTCTACGTGGCCGCCGCGACCATGGTCTTCAACCTGCTGGCCGACCTGCTGTACCAGGCGGTCGACCCGCGCGTGCAGCTCAAATGAATCCAGTCTCGACCATGACCACGCATCCCGCATCCCCCGGCCTGTGGACCCTGGCCTGGCGCCGCCTGCGCGCGGACCGCATCGCCATGGCTGCGCTGGCCGTGGTGGCCGGCTTCCTGGTGCTGCTGCTGCTCTCCAGCGCCGGCCTGGTGGCCGCCGACTGGGAAGAAGAAGTCGCCGTCAACTATGCGCCACCCAGCTTCGTCGGCGCCGACGCCGCCACCCGCGCCCTGGCCGCGGCCCAGGCGCCGCGCCCGGTCCCGCCGAACGCCTTCGATCCGCTGGCGGCCGAGCTGGCCGAGCTCAAGGCGCAGGCGGCGGCATCCGGGCCGCCGGCGGAAAAGCGCACCACCTTGCCCTTCGGCGCCGACAAATGGGGGCATGACGTCATCAAGAAGACCATCAAGGGCGGCGAGACTTCGATCGTGGTGGGACTGGTCGCGGCCTTCGTCGCGGTCGCGCTGGGCACCGTGTTCGGCGCCGTCTCGGGCTTCTACGGCGGCCTCGTCGACGACCTGTTCAACTGGTTCTACAGCGTCTTCACCTCGATTCCCTCGATCCTGATGATCCTCACCGTGGCCGCCGTGCTGCAGCAGAAGGGCGTGACGACCATCGTCCTGATCCTGGGCCTCACCGGCTGGACCGGGCCCTACCGCCTGATGCGCGCCGAGTACATGAAGCACAAGGCGCGCGAATACGTGATGGCGGCCGACGCCATCGGGGCCTCCGGCTGGCGCCGCATGTTCGGCCACATCCTGCCGAATGTCTCGCACGTGGCGCTGGTGCAGATGTCGATCCTGGTGGTCGGCTTCATCAAGGCCGAGGTGATCCTGTCTTTCCTGGGCTTCGGCGTACCGGTCGGCGTGGTGTCCTGGGGCAGCATGCTGAACGAGGCGCAGAACGAACTCATCCTGGGCAAGTGGTGGCAGCTGGCGGCGGCCAGCGGCGCCATGGCATTGCTGGTGACGGCCTTCTCGCTGTTCGCCGACGCGCTGCGCGACGCCCTCGACCCGAAGCTGAAGTGATATGAACCAGGATTCCTCCATGCTGCTGTCTGTGCGCGACCTGCGCATCTCCTTCAGGGTCGACAAGAAGACCACGGTCGAAGCGATCAAGGGCATTTCCTTCGATGTGCCGAAGAACGCCACCGTGGCGCTGGTGGGCGAATCCGGCAGCGGCAAGTCGGTCAGTTCGCTGGCCGTGATGGGCCTGCTGCCGCCCGACACCACCATCGTGCACGAGGGCGCCAGCGTGCGCTTCGACGGCCGCGAACTGCTCGGACTGCCCATTGCCGAGCGCCGCAAGCTGTGCGGGCGCGAGATCGCGATGATCTTCCAGGAGCCGATGTCCTCGCTCAATCCGGTGTTCACGGTCGGCTTCCAGATCGGCGAAGTCCTGCGCCTGCACATGGGCATGGACAAGCGCGCGGCGCGCGCCCGCACCCTGGAATTGCTGGCCGAGGTCGGCATTCCCGATCCCGACAACAAGATCGACGCCTATCCCTCGCAGATGTCGGGCGGCCAGCAGCAGCGCGTGATGATCGCGATGGCGATCGCCTGCGAGCCCAAGCTCCTGATCGCCGACGAGCCGACCACGGCGCTGGACGTCACCATCCAGAAGCAGATCATGGAGCTGATCGCGCGGCTGCAGAAGAAGCACCAGATGGCGGTGCTGTTCATCACCCACGACCTGGGCCTGGTGGGCGAGATCGCCGACCGCGTGATCGTGATGCGCCATGGCGTGGTGCGCGAGGAAGGAGAGGCGGCCCAGGTGTTCGGGGCGCCGCGCGATGCCTACACGCGCGCGCTCCTGCATTGCCGGCCCAGGCTCGACGAGCGGCCGGTGCGGCTGCCGGTGATCGACGACTTCATGAGCGGCAGCGTGGTGCCTGGCGCGGCGCTGGAGCAGCGCGAACGCGGAAGCTCGGCCCAGGACCGGCCGGTGCTGGTGGTGAAGAACCTGGCCAAGAGCTTCTGGCTGCGCGAAGGCCTGTTCGGCAAGCGCGAGTTCAAGGCGGTCAAGGATGTCTCTTTCACGCTGGGGCGCGGCAAGACCCTGGGCGTGGTGGGCGAGTCGGGCTCGGGCAAGACCACGGTCGGGCTCACCCTGCTGCGCCTGCACCGCGCCACTGGCGGCAGTGCGCTGTTCGAAGGGCGCGACCTGGTGACGATGTCGGACCGCGACTACCAGCCCTACAAGCGGCGCATCCAGATCATCTTCCAGAATCCCTACGCCTCGCTCAACCCGCGCTTCACGGTGGGCCAGATCCTGCTCGAGCCGATGCGCATCCACCGCATCGGCGCCAGCGATGCCGAGCGCGTGGAGATGGCGCATACCCTGCTCAGGCGGGTGGGGCTGCCGGAGCAGGCCTATCACCGCTATCCGCACGAGTTCTCGGGCGGGCAGCGCCAGCGCATCGCGATCGCGCGCTGCCTGACCATGAAGCCGGAGATCCTGGTGTGCGACGAATCGGTGTCGGCGCTGGACGTGTCGGTCCAGGCCCAGGTGCTGAATCTGCTGCAGGATCTGCAGGACGAGTACGGGATGAGCTACATCTTCATCTCGCACGACTTGTCGGTGGTGAAGTACATCTCCGACCAGGTGATGGTCATGCATCACGGCAGCGTGGTCGAGATGGCGGATTCGGACGACTTGTACCGCGATCCGCAGCATCCATACACGCGCTCGCTGCTGGCGGCGATTCCGCGCGGGGCGTAGCGGCGGTTCTGCGCGCAGGTCCCGCACCCGCAAAACCGTCGTTCCGGCGAAGGCCGGAACCCAAGTTCGTCGAGCAGCCGTCCAAATCAAACCGAGCCGATATGCATGCAAACTTGGATTCCGGCCTCCGCCGGAATGACGGTCTTGGGGCTGCGGGACTAACGTGTTAAGTGTGCTGTGCGCACGCTCGGCACTCACCGTTGCGAATATGCCAAACCGCCTCCAGCGCCGCCCTGTGAGCGCTTCTGAATTGGGCTAATATAGAACAATGCCCCCGTTATCCGACCTGATCCAGATGTACGGCGTGCTGATCGTGTTCGGCATCGTCCTTGTCGAACAGTTCGGCCTGCCTATCCCCGCCTATCCGATCCTCATCGTGGCCGGCGCGGTCGCGGTCGACGGCGGGGTCAGCTGGGAGCTGTGCCTGGCCGCGGCGGTGGGCGCCTGCCTGATCTGCGACCTGTTCTGGTTCCGCGCCGGGCGCTTCTACGGCAAGCGTATCCTGCGGCTGCTGTGCAAGATCTCGCTGTCCCCCGATTCCTGCGTCAACCAGACCGAAGACCGCTTCCGCCGCTTCGGCGTCAAGTCGCTGCTGGTGTCGAAGTTCATCCCCGGTTTCAACACCATCGCCGCCCCCTTGTCGGGCGCCATGGGCACCCACACCCGTCAGTTCCTGGCGTTTTCCATCACCGGCGCGGCGCTGTGGAGCGGCACCGGCATCCTGCTGGGTTCGCTGTTCCACGACAGCATCGACACGGTGCTGGACCTGCTCTCGACCATGGGCAGCACCGCGCTCTCGGTCGTCCTCTGCCTGCTGGGCCTGTTCATCGTGGTCAAGTACATCGAGCGCCGTCGCCACCGCGCCCGCACGTCCATGCCGCGCATCGAGGTCGGCGAACTGCTGGGCCTGATCGACGGCGGCCACCAGCCCCTCATCATCGACGCCCGCAGCCTGACCGCCCAGCAGCTGGAGGCGGCGATTCCGGGCGCCATCGTGTACCAGGCCTGCCAGCCCGACCAGCTGATGGCCTCGCTCGACCGCGACCGCCACATCGTCGTCTACTGCAGCTGCCCCAACGACGTCACGGCCGCCGAGGTGGCCAAGCAGTTCCTTGCCAACGGCTTCCACCGCACCCGTCCGCTCAAGGGCGGGCTCGACGCGTGGAACGCGCATCACGATCCCGACGCCGCCCTCGACCCGGCGACCTGCTGACCTCCCTTCCTGCATCCCCGGCCGCGCCTCCCGGCAGCGGGCCGGCGTGCCCGTTTCCTCTTCCTTTTCGATGAAGTAGTCGGACTACTACATTTTTGATGCACAGTTTGTGCGGAATTCGGTCCCTTAAGCGGCTGCCTGTACCTAAACTACAAAATCTTCTTGTAATCGCAGCAAAAAGTTTAGTAAGCTTGATCATCGCTTCTTTTTGATCTGCAATGACTGCTTCCTCGCTCACCGCCAGCTCCGCGTCCGTCACCCATGCCGGCGGCGCCCGCCTGCTTGCCGATATCGGCGGCACCAATGCGCGCTTCGCCCTCGAGTTCGGGCCGGGCCGGATCGAACTGATCGAGGTGCTGGCCTGTAACGATCACCTGTCCCTGGCCGCCGCCGTGCGCGCCTACCTGGCTTCGCCGGCAGTCTCCGAGGCCAATCCCGGTCCGGTGCGCCATGCCGCGATCGCCATCGCCAATCCGGTGGTGGGCGACTACGTGCGCATGACCAATCATCATTGGGAGTTCTCGATCGAGGCGCTGCGCCAGGAGTGCGGTTTCGAGATCCTGGAAGTGGTCAACGATTTCTCCGCGCTGGCGCGCTCGCTGCCCCACCTGGGCGGCCAGAAGCTGCAGATCGGCGGCGGCGCCCCGGTGGCGGATGCGCCCCTGGGCCTGCTGGGCGCCGGCACCGGCCTGGGCGTGTCCGGCCTGATCCCCTGCGGCGCCAGCTGGACCGCGCTGCGCAGCGAGGGCGGCCATGTGACCTTCTCGCCGGCCAACGAGACCGAAGTGGCGATCCTCCAGTTCGCCTGGCGCGAGTTCGAGCACGTCTCGGCCGAGCGCCTGCTGTCGGGCGCCGGCGTGGAACTGATCTACCGCGCGCTGGCCGACCGCGCCGGCCGTCCGGGCGAGAGCCTGGCGGCCCCGGAAATCTCGCGCCGCGCCCTGGCGGGCGAGTGCGCGCTGTGCGACGAGACCGTGGAAGCCTTCTGCGGCATGCTCGGCACCGTGGCCGGCAACCTGGCGGTGACCCTGGGCGCGCAGGGCGGCGTCTACATCGGCGGCGGCATCGTGCCGCGCCTGGGCGAACGCTTCGCGCGCTCGTCCTTCCGCAGCCGCTTTGAGCAGAAGGGCCGTTTTGCCGGCTACCTGGGCCAGATTCCGACTTATGTGATCACCGCCGACTACCCGGCCTTCCTGGGCGTATCGGCGATTTTGTCGGAAAAACTGTCCGGCTGAGCCAAATCGCGCGCATGCGCCTCCGAAACCCTTGCGTAGTAGAGGGTTTTATCGGTTACAATGGCCGGCAGTTGAATGAAACGACGTTGTCCGCTCACGCCCGTGCGTTCCAAGCGCCCGGTATCCTCGTGAAGCCGAGCCCGCGTTTCGCTTGAAACTCGACAGCGAGCAGCCCAGCCATCCGGCGGGCAGCCTGCGTAGCGCAGGTCCCTAGTCCCTGCCTGCCACGTAATGTCAGCCCGATGCGTCCAAGCCCGGGCCCTTGATTCCAGTTTGACGAACGCAGTAGACCGTGGCGGCCGCGCCCATTCCGGCCCGCCGAACGCCGGACATCCGCGATGTCTCCGCGCTGGTCTGCTAACCCGGTATTGTTTGATGTTCTTTGCATTCGAGCCTGACGACATCGTGATATGAATACAGACGAGGCCAAGCGGGTCCTCGAGACCGCCTTGTTGTGCGCCCGGGAGCCGATGTCGATCCATGGCATGAAGAAGCTGTTCGCCGAAGTCGACGCCAACGGGCGCCAGATCGGCGCCGGCGTGGGCAGCGACACGATCAAGATCCTGCTCGAGGAACTGCGCCTGGACTGGCAGGACCGGGGCATCGAGATCGTCAGCCTGGCGTCGGGCTGGCGCTTCCAGAGCCGGCCCGAGATGAAGGTCTATCTCGACCGCCTGGCGCCGGAAAAGCCGCCCAAGTATTCGCGTGCGACCCTGGAAACGCTGGCGATCATCGCCTACCGCCAGCCGGTGACGCGCGGCGACATCGAGGAGATCCGCGGCGTCGCGGTCAATTCGCAGACCATCAAGATGCTGGAAGACCGTGGCTGGATCGACGTGGTCGGCCACCGCGAAGTGGTGGGACGGCCGGCCCTGCTCGGCACCACCAAGCAGTTCCTGGACGACCTCGGCCTGGCTTCGCTGTCCCAGCTGCCGCCGTTGCAGGAAGTGGCGGATGCGCCGGACAGCCGCAGCCTGGAAGCCCTGGAAGCGGCGCTGAAAGAAAATTTTGACAAGGCGGACGTCCCCATGCCCGCCGACGACACGGAAACGATTACTTCACCTGTTGAAGTCCCGATTCATGACCGGGAGACGGCGGCCGACGCTGGGCCGGGTCTGCACAATAAAGATACGAATGATGACTACTGAACAGAACGAGACGAAGCCCGTGGAAGCGGGCGAGGTCGCCACCAAGCCGAAGCGCCGCACCAAGGCGGCCGCTAGCGCCGAGGCTGCGCCCGTCGTG